>JBAUOI010000029.1:0-3947 GCA_049579665.1 Methyloceanibacter sp. | reverse complement strand
GCTGTTATCCATTCGGCCAGTCAACTCGCGGCGAGCTGGAAGGCGGAGCCGACCCTGATCTCGGACTCGCGGTCGAGCAGGTTCGCCAATTCTTTGAAACGACGCTCGACCCGCTCGCCTTCGAGATTGGAATAGGGGTCCGGCAGGGTCCAGACCAGCCGGTTGCCCTCATAGGTGATCGGCGTGTTGGTGAGCACGCCCGGCATCGCCGCGGAGACCATATGCGCGGCCCGGAAGGCGGCGCCCAGGATGCGGGCGCGCTTCAACATGTCCTTGTCGACCAGCTCTATCAGCCTCTGACTCAGCTCGTCCTTCACCAATCCCTCATTGCGGTAATAGACGGTGAGCGCGAGAAAGGCGCGGCCCGGGTGATCGACGCCGACAAAGGTGCCGTGCGCGACGAGATTGAGGCTTTGAATGCCGCGATAGTCGGGATGCGCACGCCAGCCGACATCCGAGAGCAGACACGCCGCATGCCGCAGCCGCCTCTGCTCCGGCGTCTCGATCGGACCCGGCGCCCGGAACAGCGCATCTGTCCAGAAACACAGCTCGTAAGCGCTGTCGATCGAGCGCGACCACCGCCGTGCAATGTCGTCGCAAGCGGAGATCAGCGGGTCCTTGCGTTTCTCGTCCTCGCTGAGCAGGCTGTAGAGCAGGCCCTCGCGAATGCCGAACACCGAGACCACGACCGAGCGCGGCTTCATCTGCTTGATCAGCCGCTCAAGCACCAGCGCGCCATAGGGAATGGTCTCGCGCCGGGCGCTTGAGATGTCGCGGATGCCGGCGAGCGAGCTTTGCGATTGGTGATCGAGCAGGGCGGAGAATCGCAGCGCGTCGTCGGCGGGGATTCGGTAGTTGTGCATGACGCTCAACGGGTAATTGGTCTGCGTCATGTGCAGCCGCGCCAGCGCCCGCCACGTGCCGCCGATGGCATAGAAGTCGCGGCCCCTGCCCTTCTCCAGCCAGTCGACCTTGGCAAGCTCGGCATCGACGATGTCGCGCGCTTTCTTCAGGCTGCCGCCCGAGGCATCGATCAGCCGCAAGCCGCCGAGCGGAAGCGTCGCGGCATCGGACAGCCTGCCGCCCCGCACGTCGATCAATTCCAGGCTGCCGCCGCCGAGATCGCCGGCAAAGCCGTCAGCCGCATGAATGCCGGACACGACGCCGAGCGCGGCAAGCTCGGCCTCCCGCGTGCCCGACAGCACGGTGATCTCCTGGCCGAGGATGCGTTCGGCTTGGGCAATGAAGTCGGGACCGTTCTCGGCTTCGCGCGCCGCCGCCGTGGCGATCACCTCGACATGCGGCACGCTGAGCTGATCGATCAGCGCGCGAAAGCGCCTGAGCGCCCTGAGCGCACGCTTCACCGCGTCAGGCGCGAGCTTGCCGGTGGTGGCCAGCGAGCGGCCGAGACCACACAGCACCTTCTCGTTGAACAGCGGGGCCGGCGCCCGGCCGGCATCCTCGTAGACGATCAGCCGGACGGAGTTCGAGCCGATATCGACGACCGCAACGGGGGTTCGATCGCTTTTTAAGACCATGGGCGTCGGGCTGAGGCGCTTAGCTCGTCTCGGCCAGGCGCGTGAAGCGCGGCGGCATGTTCTCTGGGAGAGACGCACCGCGGCCGGACAGGCTCGGATTGGTCATGAAATAATCCTGGGCGCTGAAAGGTTCCTGGTCCTTGCCGGGATAGATCCGTTCCGAGCTCCCATCGGACCGCACCCGCCAGCTTTGCAGATTGTCCCGCATATTCGCGACCATGATCTGGTCGAGAATCTGCTCGTGCACCGTCGGGTTCTTGATCGGCACCATGGCCTCCACACGGCGGTCGAGGTTGCGCGGCATCATGTCGGCAGAGCTGATATAGACCACCGCCTTGCGATTCGGAAGACCATGGCCGGCGCCGAAGCAATAGATGCGCGAATGCTCGAGGAAGCGGCCGACAATGCTCTTCACGTGGATATTCTCGGAGAGATCCGGCACTCCCGGACGCAGGCAGCAAATGCCGCGCACCACGAGGTCGATTTCCACCCCTGCCCGGCTCGCCTCGTAAAGCGCATCGATGATCTCGCCGTCGACCAGAGAATTCATCTTCATCCAGATGGCGGCAGGACGCCCGGCCTTGGCGTGATACATCTCCTCGCGGATATGATCGAGGATGCGCGCCCTGATGCCGTGCGGCGAGACCGCCATGGCCTCGAGCTCGGCGGGCTCGGCGTAACCCGTAACATAGTTGAAGATGCGCGACAAATCGTGGCCGATGGAGCGGTCGGCGGTGAAGAACGACAGGTCGGTGTAGATCTTGGCGGTGACCGGGTGGTAGTTGCCGGTGCCGACGTGGCAATAGGTAACGAGTTCGCCCCGCTCGCGCCGCACGATCTGGCTGAGTTTGGCGTGGGTCTTGAGCTCGATGAAGCCGTAAACCACCTGGACGCCGGCGCTTTCAAGATCGCGCGCCCATTTGATGTTGGCCTCCTCGTCGAAGCGCGCTTTCAGCTCGACCACCACGGTCACCGACTTGCCCGCCTCCGCGGCATCCTTCAGCGCCTCGATGATCGGTGAGCTCTTTGAGGTGCGATAGAGCGTCCATTTGATCGCAACGACATCCGGATCGGCCGCAGCCTGTTTCAGGAATTGCAGCACGACGTCGAACGACTCGTAAGGGTGATGGACGACGATATCCTTCTTGCGAATGGCCGCGAAGCAATCGCCGTGATGCTCGCGGATGCGCTCAGGGAAGCGGCTGACAAAGGGCTGAAATTTGAGATCGGGGCGATCGGCGACGATCAGCTGATTGGTCGCCTCGAGTCCGATCAGCCCCTTCTGCACGAAGCTCTCGCGCTCGGAGACCTTCAGCTCCTGCATGACGAAGCGCTGGAGCCGTGAGGGCATCGACGCCTCGATCTCCAGCCTGATGACCGACCCGCGGCGGCGCCGCTTCAGCGCCGACTCGAACAGCCGTACCAGATCCTCGGCCTCTTCCTGCACCTCGATGTCGCTGTCGCGCAGCACCCGGAACGCGCCCTGACTCCTGACCCGATAGCCGGGGAACAGGCGCGAGACGAAGATCGCGACCACCGTCTCCAGCCTGATGAAGCGGATCGGCTCCTTGGCTTCGCCCTTGCTCGGCAAGCGGATGAAGCGGTTGAGCTGCGACGGGATCGGCATGAGCGCGTGCATGGCCTTGAGCGAGCCTTCGCGCACCAGTTCGAGCCCAAGGGTGAAGCCGAAATTGGCGATGAACGGAAAGGGATGGGCGGGATCGACCGCGATCGGCGTGAGCACCGGGAAGATGTGATCGAGGAAATGCGCCTCCAACCATTCGCGTTCCGCATCGGAAAGCTGATCGGCGCTCAATACGTGAATGCCGGATTCGGCGAGCAGCGCCTCGAGCGTGACCCAGCATTCCTGCTGCTGCGCGGTCAGCTCGGCAACCGAGCGATTGATGCGGTCGAGTTGTTCGGCAGGCGTGAGGCCGTCCTCGCTCGGCGTCTCGATGCCGGCGACGACCTGGCCGCGCAGACCGGCCACGCGCACCATGTAGAATTCGTCGAGGTTCGAGGCGGAGATCGACAGGAAACGCAAGCGCTCGAGCAGCGGATGGCGCTCGTTCTCGGCTTCCTCCAACACTCTTTGATTGAACTGAAGCCAGGACAGCTCGCGATTGAAGAAGCGGCTCGGTCCGAAGGCGGCGATCCCCGGACTGGGTTCCAGCCGGTCGACCTTCTGTGGCAAACTCATTGGTAACCTCTTATTAACTAAGTGTTTTTTGACGCCGCCGGGCGGAGCGCCGCGCTCCGTCCTGGATGTTACTCCAAGAATTGTATCACTTGCGTTACGCCGCGAGCCAACCACCCGCTTCGCTCGGGCGGGCCACTTCATTCGGGCACCCCGGCCGCCGCAAGCGCCTCGATGACGAGCTGGCGGCTGATCTTCCGGCCCGAGGCCAG
>JBAUOI010000028.1:0-2306 GCA_049579665.1 Methyloceanibacter sp. | reverse complement strand
GCTTCGGCTTCGGCTTGGCCTTTGCGGCGGCGCGGGCTGAGGCGCCTCGGCCGCATCGGCCGATTGTGGCTGCTGATTGCCGAGCAGCGCGCCGATGCCGCCAAGCGCGCCTTGCTTGAGCGCCTCGGTGCTGACCTTGCCGTTCTTGATCAGGGCGCCGACGGCGGAAACGCTGCCGGTGTTTCCGGCACCAGGCAGAGAAACGAGGCCTCCGCCAAGCCGATTGAGCTGCTCATAGGCGGCCGCCGGGTCGTTCAGGATGCCCTCGATATCAGGATAGATCGAGGGCGTCGCCCAGGGACCCGCGATCATGATCGGCACGCCGAGGCCTTGCAGATCGGTCTTGCCGCCCTGCCCTTCGAGGCTGGCGACCAGTTGCGGATCGACGCGGAATTTCAGCGTCTTGCCAGGGAGGTCGACGGCGCCTGCGCCGGTCATGCGCACCAGCGGCCCGGCGAGACCGAGATCAGCGGTCTGGGCTTGGCCCTTGGCGATCTTGAAGCTCGCGCCGAGCGTGGCGAAGTCGGTCTTCTCGGCCGCGTTCTCCTGCCATCCGGATAGGATGCCGGTGGTCAGCCCGCGCATGGTCTTGGCGATGTTGATGCCGCGGATCGCGCCATTGCTGAACTCGAACTTGGCTGAGCCGCTCAAGGCCGAAACGATGGCGCGTTGGCTTGCGCCGTTGCCCGCGACATCGAGCGAGATCGCGCCGGTGCCTTCGAGGCTTTCAAACCCAGCACTGTCCCTGAGGAAGGGATAGGCGTCGAACTTCACGAGCGACAGCCTGATCCGCTGCGCGGCGATCTTGCCGCTCGCATCGACATCGAGCGCGGCCGCGCCCGCGCCGCCGTAGAGCTGGAAGCTCGGCAGCGATGCCGAGAGCTTGCCGCCGGAGATCGTGGCCTGAAGCGTGGCGTCGCTGAGCTTGATCTTGTTGTAGACGAGCTGGCTTGCAGTGAGCTTGAGCTTCGCTGTGACGGCTTTGAGTGCCGAGAAATCGCTCCTGGCGTCGCTCCAGCCGTCCTCTGCTCCACTGCCTCCCGTGCTGGTCGTGGCGGAAGGCGCCGCGCCTTGCTTCGACAGCAACGCATCGAGGTTGAGCGTCTGGCCCGCGAACGCGGCGTTGATCGCGGGAACCGCGCCTGACAGATCGGCAACGACCGATCCCGAAAGGCTATTGCCGCTCGCGTTCAAGGTGAGCGGATGCAGCGTGAGGAGGCTGCCTTTGTAGCTGCCGCTGCCGGCCAAGGATTTGTCGCCGGCGCGCGCAGTGAACTGGCTGAAAACGAAGCTGTCGCCGTTGTAGCTGGCGATGCCGGCGAGAGCGGCCCTCGCGTCGAGATAGGATGGAGCGTCAATGTCGAGCGAGACCGGAACGGCCTTGCCGTCGAGGAGCTGCGCGAGACCGCCGATCGAGCCAGCGGCCTGGATCTTCTGACCATCCAGCGAGGCGCTGCCGTCGAATGCGAGAGTGGCATCGGGAGCGGGCATCGAGGCTTCAAGGCTGAGCGCCTCGATGCGTTTGCCGGACGCGCCGCCCGAGCCCGGCAGGATCACCGTGCCGTTCTTGATGAGAAGCTTGTCGAGGCTGAGCGACTTGAGCGCGGCCGCTGGCGATCCGCCGTCGGCTTGCGGCGGGGCCTCATCCTCGGCGCTGTTGGCAGCCGCCTGCGTCTGCGGCACGGCGATGACGGGATCGATCAGCGTGACCTCGGTCATCTTGACCTTGCCGCCGATCAGTGCCGAAAGCTGTAAGCCGAAGCGGAGCGATTTGGCCGTCGCCATCTCCGCCTTAGCCGCCGCGCCGCTTTTGGCAATGCCGACATCCTCGGCCACCAGATCGAGTGAGGGGAACAGCGAGACCTTGACCGGCCCGCTGACCCGCAAACGGTAGCCGGTCGCCGACTCGACCTGCGCGAACAGGCTGTCGCGCAACCCGTCGGTGGAGATGAACAGCGGTCCGACGAAGACGATGATGGCGCCAGCGATGGCGATGGCCGCAAGGCCGAAGAGCGTAATCCGCACGTGCCCCTCCGAAGATCAAAAATTCGGTTGGTTAACGAATTACGCGCCAATCCTAAAATAAAGGATAAGGAAGCGATCCTGCCGCGCGTTTAGCGATCGCCGTGCGGAAGCGGGAGACGTCGGTTGTCCTTCGCGTTGACCCGAAGACAGTTGATCGAGACCGAGATCGTCATCGCCTCGGGCGAACGGCTCGTCTGCAACGCCACGGAGAACGCCGATCTGTTCTGGGCGTGTCGCGGTGGCGGCGGCGGCAATTTCGGCGTTGACGTTTCGCACCTTCC
>JBAUOI010000027.1:0-2869 GCA_049579665.1 Methyloceanibacter sp. | reverse complement strand
GCCGGTATCGGCGTGAGCGAGCGGTGCTTCGATCAAGGGGCGATCGCCACAAGCTTCACCCATTCGCTGCCGCATGCGGACGTCTCGACCGAGCTGCACAAGGAGGACGGGTCGGTCACCACCGTTCCCCTCCCCGACCCGCATGCGTCGAGCTTGATCTGGGTCGGCCCGTCGGCGGAAATCGCGGAGCTGATGCAACTCGATGCCGAGCGCTTCGGCGATGCCTTGAGCGAGCGCCTCGGCGGGCTGCTCGGCGCGATCGCGAATGTCGGCGCACGCACGGACTTCAAGGTGGTCGGTCTCAGCGCGGATCGGCTCGCCGCGAAACGCATCGTGCTGGTCGGCGAGGCCGCGCATATCCTGCCGCCGATCGGCGCGCAGGGGCTCAATCTCGGCTTCCGCGACGCCGCGGCCCTCGCCGATTGCGTCGCCGAGGCGCTGGCCAGGCGCGGCGATCCCGGCGGAGATGATGTGCTCGAGGCCTATAGGCGTGCGCGGCTGCTCGACATCATGACGCGCACGCTCGGCGTCGATCTCATGAGCCGCGCATTGTTGACCTCGCTGCCGCCGCTGCAAGCGGCGCGGGGCATCGTGCTGCATGGGTTGAAGTCGCTGCCACCTTTGCGGCGCGCCGTGATGCGCGTGGGCCTTGCGCCGCCGACCGAGCTCCCGCGCCTGATGCGGCCTGCCTCCGGCTAAACCGCGCTTGACGGCCCTGCCCCCGATTTGCCACCACCTCGTGCCTCTTTCGCTCATCGACCTCTAGAGCCAACACCACGGAGCGCGCCCCGCGTGGCCAAAAGCGCTGAGATCTCCTTCCTGCTCGATCTGCGTTACCGGCTCGAATATCTCGGCTTGCGTATCCTGATCGGGATCGTGCGCCTGTTCCCGGTCGACTTCGCCGGCTCGATCTCGGCCAAGTGCTGGCGCTTTCTCGGCGCACGCAACCGCCGGCATAAGCGGGCGCTGGCCAATCTCGAGCGCGCCTTCCCCGACAAGACGCCGGAGGAGCGCCAGCGCATCGCGCTCGCCGCGTGGGAAAATCTAGGGCGGGTGATGGTCGAGACCATGAATATCGATCGCATCCTGAAGCAGCCTGACCGGCTGCACGTCACCAACGGGCACTGGATCACTCGCTACCGGGAGAAGATGGGCCCTGTGCTTATCGTCACCATGCATATGGGTAATTGGGAGCTCGGCATGTGGCCGGTGACGCTTGCCGGGGTCAGGCCGGCCGGCGTCTACCGGCAGGTGAAGAACCCTTATGTCGACCGCTATCTGCGCGGCCAGCGTCGGGATCTTTACCCGGGAGGTCTGTTCGGGCGTGGGCGCGCGCCGGGCCAGGACGAGACACAGAAGACCGCGCGGCTGATCATGGACTATGTGCGCCAAGGCGGACGGCTCGGCTTCATCTCCGATCTCTACGACGCGCAAGGCATCGCCGTGCCGTTCTTCGGTCATCCCGCCAAGAGCATGCCGATCGCCGCCATGATCGCGCGGCGCGTCGGCGCGCGGATCTGGATCGGGCGCTGCGTGCGGATCGGCAACCGCGCCTGTTTCGACGTCAACGTTAACGAGCTCAGAATTCCGCGCACTGGCAATCAAGCCGAGGATATCCGCTCGATCACCGCGGCGATCCAACGTCATTTCGAGACCTGGATCCGCGAGACACCTGAGCAGTTCATGTGGTCAAACCGGCGCTGGTCCTGATGGCTCCCCCGAACTGCCGTTGACAGCACGCCCACGCTTCGCTCTTATTTACAAAAGACTCGGGGAACAGGGCTCCGTCATGGACAGCCGCAACGCCAAATTCCAGATCGGCCAGGTGGTCCGCCACCGGGTCTACCCATTTCGTGGCGTCATCTTCGACGTCGATCCGACCTTCTCCAATACCGAGGAGTGGTACCGCTCCATCCCGAAGGAGGCTCGACCCAACAAGGATCAGCCGTTCTATCACCTGCTCGCCGAGAACGCCGACACCGAATATATCGCCTATGTGTCGGAGCAGAACCTGATACCCGACGCGTCGGACGAGCCGCTGCGCCATCCACAAGTGGCCGAGCTGTTCGAGGATCTGGAGGGCGGCGTATTTCGCTTTCGCTTCCTACAGGAACACTGACAAAGCGCGGCGGATGGGTAAACGAAAGGCCGCCCCGGGGAAACCGTGGCGGCCCTTTTGATTCCTGATGAGCTGTGACGATGCCTTACGGCGTCGCTGGAGCCGGCTTCTTCTGCTGCGCCGTGGTGGCGTTCGGGGCCGGAGGCTGACCCGCGGCTTGCGGAGTCGTGCCGGTCGCGTCTGGCGCTCCCTTGGCGGCCTTGGCGGCGAGATCGGCCTGGCGCTTGCGGAACATCTCCATCAGCTGGCGGCGTGACTCTTCGTATTTCACGCTGTCGACCGGCGCACCGTCATAGGCCTTGGCGAAGCCGGTGAGCGGCACGGGGAAGCCCATGGTCTTCTGCTGGATGTTCATCGCAGCCACGACCATCTGCTTGCCCTTACGCATGCTGTCGAACAATTCCTTGGTCAGATCGAGCTGCACCTGGCAGCTGGTGGGGAAGCAGATCGTGTATTGCAGTTGAATCGGCTGTTGCTCATCGATCTTAAGCTGCACGCCGGCCGGCATCACCAACGCATAAGCGGTCGGCACCCTGACCAGCAGCTGCTGCTTCTCCTCGCCCTCGACCTTGCGTACGGCCGCGGCGATCAGGACCATGCCGGTGTTCGGCTCGAGGCCCTCGTGATTGACCAGGCAGATTTCCTTGTTCTGGGTCTGCTCGCTCTTCATGCAAAGCTTGACCCAAGCATCCTCGCCTGCCGCGCCGCCGCCCGGCGAAGCCCCGGCAACACCGGCCGCCGGAGCGGCTG
>JBAUOI010000026.1:0-14209 GCA_049579665.1 Methyloceanibacter sp. | reverse complement strand
ATCAGACTCTTTCTCAACATCGAATTTCTCCGCGTTTCGATGCTTCCGCGTGATTGCGTGAAGCACTTAACAAGACATTAGGGCTGTGCGGCTGAACCGCTTCTGAGCGGCAAATTCATCTGCCGTTCAGAATGGCTTCGCGCTGGCGCGACATCCTGGAATAATGCCGGCCATGAGCCGGACCGACTGGAGCAAGCTCGAAGCGCCGACCCTCGCCGAGTTCGAGGCGATCGCCGATGCCGCCTATCGGCACCTGCCCGGACGGTTCCGCGCGCTGACCGGCGACCTTCTGATCCGCATCGAGGACTTACCCACCGACGAGGTGCTCGATGCGATGGGGATCGAATCGCCCTTCGATCTGCTCGGCCTCTATTCCGGCGTCGATCTCGCGCGAAAGAGCGTCATGGACGTGACGTCGTTGCCCGACATGGTGTTCCTCTACCGCCGTCCGATCCTCGATTACTGGGCCGAGCATGAGGAAACGCTCGGGCACATCATCACCCATGTTCTGGTGCATGAGATCGGCCACCATTTCGGCCTCTCGGATGCCGATATGGAGCACATCGAGCAAGAGGCCGTCGGCTAGATCAGACTTTAGGAGCGGTGGGGGGCGTCATTAAAAGGTTTTAGCGTTGACGGGGGAGCGACCCACCAAGCAGACTGGGCGTCAAAGGCACGCGGGACAGGGCGGCAGAGGGAACGACAATGCGGTCAGCTGCCCGTCTCATGGGGCTTGCGCTCTGTCTTGCGTTGGCCGCATCGAGCCATCACGACAATGCGGCCGCGCTCGAGCAGGGCAAGCTCGTCGCCCCGGGGCGGCTGGTGGTCGCCGGTCGCAGGCTCTCTTGCGGCGGGACTGCAACGCTGCTGCGCGACTTCGAAGGCTTCGCCGTCTCCTCCACCGTCATCATGCTGAACATGCAGGCGCTGAAGAACCTGCCGCGGCCGGTGCAGTGGCTGATCTATTATCATGAATGCGGACATATCCTGTTCGGCCCGAGCGAGACGGCGGCCGATTGCTACGCGGTGCGACGCGCGCGCCGCGAGGGCTGGCTCAGCAAACAGGCGCTGGAGGATGTCTGCGCGGTGTTCAATATCGCCGGCCACGGGCCGATGCACCCCGATCCCGAGGCCCGCTGCGAGCAGCTAAGGCAATGCTTTGTCAAGAAAAGCGAGCTCTCCACCAGCGAGGACGGCAACTGAGACATTCCGGCAATTGCGCGAGGGGAGCCCTTCGCCTTAGAGTACGATTCGACATGAGGGATGGACGGGCAAGTTTGGGGTTGGCGCTCGCGGGCGCCTTGGGGATCGCGCTCTGTCTCGCGGGCCCTGTGGCCGCGCAGGAATGGTCCGGCAACGAAGGCTCGACCACCGCAGGCCCGAGCCTCGACGACTATCTGAAAGAAGCCGGTCCCGACGCCAAGCTGGTTGCCCATGGCGCACTCAAGCTGGATGGCAAGTCGGTCAATTGCGGCAAGCGGCCGACCGTGCTCACCACCAATTTCGACAGTTGGGGCGGCGCCTTCCCCGGTTTCCTGATCCTCAACACCAAGAAGATCAGCGGGCTCTCCACCCAGGTGAAGCTCTATATCTACAGCCATGAATGCGGGCACCAGTTCATCGGCGCCGATGAAACCGAAGCCGATCTTTTCGCCATCAGGCGCGGGGTGAAGTGGGGCTGGCTCGATGCGCAAGGCATGGAGGACATCTGCACGTTCATCTCGCAATTGAAGGGCGACGCGGTGCATCCACCCGGCCCGCAACGCTGCGAGACCATGCGCAAATATTATCGCCAGCTGCTCGGATCGGCGTCGCAACAGGCCTCTACTCCTGCCCCGTCATCGCAGGCACAGACGCTCGGGCCGCCGCACTAAACTCACTCGTCATGCCCGGACTTGATCCGGGCATCCATGCCGTTACCACTCAGCAAGTTGACGCGCTGGTGGAATGGGTTGCCGGGTCAAGCTTGGCAATGACGTGGAAACTTCCGATCAGAAGATCCAGGCGATCATCAGCCAGAAGATCACGAAGAAGATCAGAAAGCCGGCGATGGTGAACGGCAGTTCGCCGAAAATGGCGTCGCCGCCGGAGACGACCGCCATGATGAGGACGGCGACGAACGACACGCCGAAGGAGATCAGCGCCGCGTCCTTCAGGCCGAGACCCTCCGAGAACGGGTCGCCCTCGCCGCCAAGCTCGAACAGATAGTAGAAGCCTGCGCCGCCAATCACGATCAACAGCAGCAGCGCGGCGGCGGCGGCGATGAACAGCCTCAAGGCTTCGTTGCGCTCGCGCTGGTCGCTCTGGCTTGGCATCTCGTATCGTCCTCGCTCAGTCGCGGTCGTCGCGCATTTCCTGCGCCTTCGCGATCGCCTCCTGGATGACATACGGGTCGGGCATGTCGGCGATGGTGAATTCCGGCTCGTCTCCGGCTGTCGAAATCTGGATGATCCCCACCCCAAGGATGCGATTGATGAACCCTTGCGCGATACTTACGGAGCGGACGTGTTTGAGCGACACCGAGGTGCGGTCCTTGCTCAAGATGCCGCGCTCATACATCAGCTCGCTGTCGGTGACGGTGAGCGCGGTAGCGCGCGTCTTGATGTACCAATAGAGCAGGATGAGAATGCCGACGCCGAACGCCGCGATCAGCAGCACGCAGAGGATGAACCAGAAGGGATGCGCCCGGAACATCGCCGGGTGCGCTTTGTAAATCACCGTTCCCGCCATCTGAACTCCCTCATCCCGCGCGCTTGCCCGCGGACCTTAGTGCCTGCGTTGCAGCCTGAAAAGCGGAGATATCGGCCCTTTAAGACGTGCATACGACTGGAAAGCGCGCCCGCTTGAGGCTACATAGCCTCTCGTCGGACGAGGACATCATGCAGAAATTCACCACGCTCACCGGGATCGCCGCCTATCTGCCCATGATCAATGTCGACACCGACATGATCATCCCCAAGCAATATCTCAAGACCATCAAGCGCACCGGGCTGGGCTCGGGCCTGTTCGCCGAGCTGCGCTATGACGAGGCGGGCAAACCGCATGCCGACTTCGTGCTGCACAAGCCGCCTTACGACAAGGCGAAGATCCTCATCACCGGGGAGAATTTCGGCTGCGGCTCGAGCCGAGAGCACGCGCCTTGGGCGCTGCTCGATTTCGGCATCAGCTGCATCATCGCGCCGAGCTTCGCCGACATCTTCTACAATAACTGTTTCAAGAACGGCATTTTGCCCATCGTCTTGCCGCAAGCGGAGATCGACAAGCTGATCGACGACGCTTCGCGCGGCGCCAACGCGGTGCTGCACGTCGACCTTCCCAATCAGGAGATCAGGGGGCCCGACGGCGGCAAGATTCATTTCGACATCGATCCCTTCCGCAAGCGCTGCCTGATGGAAGGTCTAGACGATATCGGGCTCACCCTCGAGAAGACCGACGCGATCGAGGCCTTCGAGGGCAAAGCGCGCATCGCCCGCCCCTGGGCTTGACGCCCGATCAGGCTTGGCGATCTGGGCTTTTCTCGAAAAAGAAGCGCAGCATTTCGCGTGAGGCATCGGGCCCATTTGGATCGGTGTACGAGCCATCCGGGCTGCCGCCGGACCAGGCATGGCCGCTCCCATGCAGCAGCCAGTCCTCCACGACCGCCGCGCCATTCTGGTCGCGAATGAGCGTGCGTGTGTATGTCTGCCCGTCGGGCGAGCGGGTTTCCGTGCGTTCGATGCTTTCGCCAACTTTTGATGCACCGACGATTCCCGCGGCGTTGGATGAATGGACGACATTATCCGCGTCGCCGTGGAAGACGATGGTACGCATGCGGGGAGAGGCATCGGCTGCACCGCGCGGCTTACGCGATCGCCGTGCTCGCGGACCTGTATTGCCACGCATCGCGGTGAAAGCCGAAGCAAGGTCGCTGGCAGACCGGTAGGGCAGACCGGAATGCACGCCAATCGCGGCATAAAGATCGGGATAGGTCGCCGCCATCACGGCCGCCATTGCGCCTCCAGCGGATAGCCCCGCGATGAACACGCGGCCTGGGTCGACAGTGTAATGGGCGGTGATTTCGCGCGTGATCCCAGCAATGATGGCAGGCTCGCCGGCACCGCGTTTTTGGTGCTCGGGCGCAAACCAATTCCAGCACAGTGACGCGTTTGCGGCTTTCGACTGGCTCGGATAGGCGACGATAAAGCCCTGCTCCTCGGCGAATTCGTTCATGCGCGTGCCCGCCGCGAAGTCGTCTCCATCCTGCGTGCCGCCATGGAGCATGACGACCAGCGCGCGGTCCGTCTCCGGCAGGCACCGCGGAATATAGAGCTTATAGTTTCGGCTCCCGGCCGCGCAGGCAAAGGACTGGCTCAGGAATTGAGCGCCATCCGGAATGTCGACAACTCTGCGTGGCCTTGCGCCACTCAGCACATCGAGATTGAAGCGTGGAAGCCCGATGTCGCCACGCGTCGGGACCATCTCCCCCATGCGCGTCGCCCACGCCGCGCCGCGCCGCGGCATGTTTGCCTCGCCCTCGGAGGCGGTGATTACTTCGGGGTCTATGACCTCTGCCGTGAGATCGATGACCCGCCCTTCGATCGCTCGCGCTGTCCCCGCTGGCTCGGTCGCCGGCTGGGGCTGCTCCCCGCCGGACAGAGTGCCCTGAATGACGCGCGTGGCCTGCATGAGCTTCCGAGCGCGCATCAGTTTCATCGCCGCACGCATGCCGTTGGCAAAATGCATGTTCATTTTTTGCATCCTTTTTGTGGGATCTTTTGCGCCGTCAGCTGATGCGGTCGGCGAGTGCGGCCTTGATCTCCTTGCTGGCGTGAAGCGCACCAAGCACGGTGATCGTTTCAATGGTCGCCACAGCAAGCTCGGGCGTTACATCCGGGGCAAAGCTCGCGAGCCCCAGCACTTTGATGTGAAGCTTCTCGCCAGCTTGCTTCACCGCCTGCAAATCCGCGCCCGTGTAATGCCTGAGACCGAGCTCGAGCGTATGCCGCACGATGGATTGTTTGACCTCGTCGCGGTGGGTCGACAGCTGGTTACGGATTGCCGTGCGAATGAAGTCGGTTCGGTTGGAATAGAAGCCTTCCTGGACCAGAAGATCGATGTGACCAAGGTCGACATAGCCGAGGTTGATGGTGATCTTTTCGGTGTCACCTTGTCTTTCACGCAGGCGGTGTATCTCTGCTGACATCTCGTTCTCCATCCTTATGGATGGTATATGGATGGTATCCGGATGGATTACAAGGGAAAATCGGCTTGCTGCCGGGGGGAGGCCGCCGCGTGCAAACGGCGAAGCGAGCCTACTCGAACGGGATCGGCGTCGTGCTCTGCTCGATCAGCGTCTTGCCATCGCGGGTGATCTTGAGCTTGGCGAAATAGGTCCACTCCGACGGCCAGCCGCCTGCCGGCACGCCCCGCTTGCCCGCTTGCAGCAGATAGATCGCTCTGTCCTCGGCAAGCGTCTCGGTGTTGGTGAGCAAGGGCTTCTCATCGTTGCAGAGCGCGATCTCGACGGTATCGCCTTTCTTGAGATTGGCCGCTGACACATAGGCGATGGCCGGCGTGTTGAAGCCGGGGACCGGCGGCGTCGCCTTGGTGAGCTCCTCTTGCGTGACCTCGCGATCGGCAAGGCCCAAGGCCAGCACCTTGGCCTCCTCGGCCAAAGCCGGGGTCGCAGCCCCGCAAATCAACAGCACAATAAACAGCGCCCTTGTCAGCATTTCCTACTCCCTTTAGGCAGAGCCGGCAGGGTCTAGCACAAGACCGGCCAGGGGAAACGGCAAAGGAGCGGTGCAATCATGACAACCTACAAGTTACTGCTGCTCCCCGGCGACGGCATCGGCCCCGAGGTGATGGGCGAGGTATCCCGCCTCGTCGCCTGGATCAACGACCGCGGCTTGGCCAAGATCGAGACCGAGACCGACCTCGTGGGCGGCTGCGCCTACGATTCCCATGGCGAGGCCATCTCCGAGGCGACCATGAACCGCGCGCTCGCCGCCGACGCCGTCATGCTCGGCGCGGTCGGCGGCCCGAAATGGGATGGCGTGCCTTACGACAAGCGCCCGGAAGCCGGTCTGCTCCGGCTGCGCAAGGACCTTCAGCTGTTCGCCAATCTGCGGCCCGCGATCTGCTATCCCGCGCTCGCCGACGCGTCCTCGCTCAAGCGCGACCGGGTCGACGGGCTGGACATCATGATCGTGCGCGAGTTGACCGGCGGCGTCTATTTCGGCGAGCCGAAGACCATCACCGATCTCGGCAACGGCCAGAAGCGCGCCGTCGACACGCAGGTTTACGACACCTACGAGATCGAGCGCATCGCCGCCGTCGCCTTCGATCTCGCCCGCGAGCGTAAGCGCCTGGTGCATTCCGCCGATAAGCGCAACGTGATGAAGACCGGCGTGTTGTGGAACGAAGTTGTGACCAAGCTGCACGATTCGCGCTATGGCGACGTGACGCTGCACCACATCCTCGCCGACAATTGCGCCATGCAGCTGGTGCGTCAGCCCAAGCAGTTCGACGTCATCGTCACCGACAATCTGTTCGGCGACATGCTGTCGGACGAGGCGGCGATGCTGACCGGCTCGCTCGGCATGCTGCCCTCCGCCTCGCTCGGCGAGGCCGACGCGCGCGGACACAGGCGCGCGCTTTACGAGCCGGTGCACGGCTCCGCGCCCGACATCGCCGGCAAGGGTGCGGCCAATCCGATCGCCACCATCGCCAGCCTCGCCATGTGTCTTCGTTATTCCTTCTTTCTCGGCGATATTGCCGACCGGATCGACGGGGCCATCGCCAAGGTGCTCGACCAGGGCCTGCGCACCGCCGATATCGCTCAAGACGGCGCGCGCACCGTCGGCACGAGGGAAATGGGCGAGGCCGTTATCGCCGCGCTCGACGGCTAGGAGTGAGGCACGACATGAGAGGAACGCTTCCATGCGCGGCGCTGCTCGCGCTTCTCGCCTGCCTCCCGGCTGTCGCCGAGGAGACGGACACGAATAAAGCCGAGCCGAGCGATGCCGCTCCTTCAGCACCATCTGCCGATGCCAAGCGCGTGCTGACGCCGGAGGAGCAGGCCGAGAAGGACGCGCGCAAGGAATGCAAAAAGAAGATCTGCGACATCATCGCCACGCGCGAGCCGAACGGAGACGACGTGGCTTGCGACATCGTCAAGACCTGGCGCGAGGAGGACATCGTCAAGATGCTCGGCGGCAAGATCAATTGGCCCTGGGGCAAGGCGGTGTGCCAATCGAAACTCGAGCTGAAGCGCGCGCCGCTCGCCAAGGCGATGAGCGAGCCCGAATATGAGATCGTCATGCCCGCGCAAAAAGTCCGCTGTACCCTCGCCCAGAAAGAGCAGGGCGAGCCTTATGCCATCGACATCACTCTGGCGCCGAAGGTCAAGTTCAAGGACGGCAAGGCCTCCGAGGCGACGCTCAATTGGGGCGAGGCGTCGGCGCCGATGTTCATCTACCCGCTGATCTATGCCGGCACCGGGCTCGATAACTCGACCAATGTTTTAGGACCCGAGGTGGTGCATCTGGTGAACGAGTTCACCACCAAGAAGTGTACCGAGGTGAAGGCTGAAGCGCCCGCTGCAACCCCGTAAGCAACGGCGCGGCGAAAGAGAACTCGGCTTGACGGTTCAGGAAGACCTTATTCCGGCAAAGAGGCCCACTCCAGGCGAACCCGACGCCTCGTCGACGCGGCGAACGTCGCTATTGCTTCGCGACTTCGTGGCGAGCCAGACCGAGCCGCGCATCACCCTCGGGGCACTGCGCGATGCGCTGGACGATCGCGGCTTCGGCGTTCTCTTATTCGTCTTCGCCTTTCCCAATCTTCTGCCGCACAACATTCCGCTCGTCTCCGCCGTACTTGGCGTGCCGCTTGTTCTGCTCGCAGCGCAGCTCTCCTATGGCCGGCACAAGCCGTGGTTTCCCTCCTGGCTGGCCGACCGTTCCTTCCCACGGCTCGGCTTCACCGCCATCGTCATGCATGCCTTGCCTTATCTCGAACGGGCCGAGCGGCTGCTCAAGCCGCGCCTGACGGGATTGTTGTCTTGGACCGGCGAGCGGCTGATCGGCATTGCTCTGCTCGTGCTCAGCGTGGCCCTCACCTTGCCGATCCCGTTCGGCAATCTACTGCCGGCACTCGCCATTGCGATCATCGGCCTGGCGCTGGTCGAGAAAGATGGCGTTGCCGTGCTGGCGGGCCTCGGCGTGGGAGCCGCGAGCCTGATCGTGGTCGGCCTCGTGGTCGGCGGGTTGATCGCGGCGACCATGCTGCTGCTCTCAAGCCTGTTCGGCTCGGCCTAGGCCGCATTTTGACGCGTGGACGGCAATGTCCCGCCGACGACCGTCGCGGTCAGACCGCTTGCGGCGACCATCTCGCCCGCATCCTCCAGCACACCGCAGAGCATGTTCGCGAGGGGATTGTTGTAAAGCTGCGCGATCTGGATATGCAGCATGTCCAGGCCTATGCCGCTGGCGATCAGCAGAGCGAGCCAGGGCAATAATTGCCGCGTGAACGCCCGGGCAGGTTCGTCGGCGCTCCTCCAGTAAAGCAAGGCGATCGCGCCGAGCAGCACCGTCCCGGCGAGGAGCGACACCGCAAGCTCGCCAAAATCGATTGCACGCAGCGCAAAGGCCGGCGTAAGCCCAAAGACATCGGTGATTTTGGACCCCATGGTCTCATGGATTTGTTCGGAGTCATCGGCGAGGAAATAAACGAACAGCGCCATCCACGCGAAATAGAGAGGCTTGCGGCGGCGCGCAGCCGCGTAGGCACAGCAAAGCAAGCTGATCAGCCACTTCAAATACTGGAAACGCTCGGGAAAGCTTCGGTCCAGCTCCACATCGAATTGTCCGAGGGGCTGGCCGTGAGACCAGAGCCAAACGTGAATTACGATGAAGGTGAAATCGACAGCGAGCAGAAGCGCGAGCAGAGGTCGGGACAAAACATAACGACCAGCCCCGCGCAGCATTCACCCGTCCCGCTTTTACATGCGAGCCTTTCTAGGTGCGGGGCAAAGAACAGTCCAGCCAAAGGATCGGCAAATAGATTGCCTCGCTAGGCGACGCCGGCGCGCTTCAGCTCCGGCCCGAGTTGTCCCGTGAGCCATAGCCTGAACATGCGGATGTCGCATTGAAACGCCCAAGCCGGGTGCGAGACCATGGCGGGGCGGTTCTTCTCGATGAGGAAATGCCCGGTCCAGGCGCAGAGATAACCCAGCGCGGTGCCGGCAAGCACGATCGCCGGATTGATGGTGAGGAGCCCAAGGACAAGCGCCGTGGCGCCGATGCCCGTGCCGGCCACATGCAGCAGCCGCGTCCCCTCTTGCGCATGGTAGCGGAGATAGGTCTTCCAGAAATCGTCGAAGCTCTCTTCGGCTGCTTCCGCCAATCGATGGTCCTCCGAAGCGTGACAGCGTAGGTCGCGGCTTCGCGCCGCGTCAAGCGAGCTCGGCGGGGTTTCCCTTAGCTTCCGTCAACGCTCTGGCTCGGGCCCACTCGCGTCGGCCAATCTGCACCGCTGACACCTCGGGCTAAGGCATCGCAGTGTGTGATGCGGGCATGAGCCGCCATATGGTGTTGCCGACATCGTCGGCGACGAGCAGCGCGCCGGCCTTGTCGATGGCGACGCCCACCGGGCGTCCGCGCGCCTGGTTGCCGTCGAGAAAGCCGGTCAGCACATCGACCGGCAGGCCTGATGGCTTGCCTTGCGCGAACGGCACGAACACCACCTTGTAGCCGCTGAACGGCGAGCGGTTCCACGAGCCGTGCTCGCCGACAAACGCGCCGGTCCGGAATTGCTGCGGCAGAAGCTCGCCTCGCGCGAAGGCAAGCCCGAGCGGCGCCACGTGATTGCCGAGCGAATAGTCTGGCGGAATCGCCTTCGCCACCGCTTCGGGATTTTGCGGCTTAACCCGCGCGTCGACATGCTGGCCCCAATAGCTGAACGGCCAGCCATAGAACGCGCCGTCTTTCACCGAGGTCAGATAGTCGGGAACGAGGTCGGAGCCCAACTCGTCGCGCTCGTTCACCACGACCCACAGCACGCCGGTTTGCGGCTCGAAGGCGAGCCCCACCGGATTGCGCAAGCCCGTGGCGAAGGCGCGGGCTTCACCCGTCGCCGGATCGATCTCCAAGATCCGCGCGCGGTCCTTTTCCCAGTCGAGCCCGTTCTCGCCCGCATTGCTGTTGGACCCGACGCCAACGTAGAGGCGCGATCCGTCCGGCGACGCGGCGAGGCTCTTGGTCCAGTGATAGTTGATGGGTCCCGCCGGCAGATCGGTAAGCTTGGTGCCCGGGCCGGCGATCTCGGTCGCGCCGTCTTTGTAATCGAAGCGGAGCAGCGCATCGCTATCGGCGACGTACAGCTTGTCGCCGACCAGCGCCATGCCGAAGGGAGAATTGAGGTCCTTCAGGAACACGCTCTTGGTCTCGGCCACGCCGTCGCCGTCGGCGTCACGCAGCAGCATGATGCGGTTCGAGCTCGGCACGCCCGCGCCGGCGCGGTTCATCATCCAGCCCATGATCATGCCCTTGATGCCGCCCGTTCCCTCTTCCTGCTTGGGCGTATTGGTCTCGGCAACCAGCACATCGCCGTTCGGCAGGACATAGAGCCAGCGCGGATGATCGAGCCCAGTGGCGAACGCATTAACGGCGAGCCCATCCGCCGGCTTGGGCACTTGGCCCTCAGGCCAGCCGGTCGCCTTGGCGACATTGATGGTGGGGATCAGCGCCTTGCTCGGCGCCGGGATCTCAGGGTTGGGGCCTTGGGTTTGAGCCTCCGGCACATCGGCTGCATCGCAAGCGGCGAGACCGAGGGTAAGCGTCAAAACCAGGGCTGTGCGTGCAAGCATGGTGCATCCGGCAAGAGAAACGGGGCTAGTCATGAACGTCTTCGGGGTCGAGGGAGTTTCCCGCTGGCGCGCCTTTACAACGACGCGTCATTCCACGTAAATCGGCCGCAAATAATGGCTTGAACCAGGAGTGGGCGAAAGCATGGGTTACAAGGTCGCAGTCATCGGCGCCACCGGCAATGTCGGGCGCGAGATGCTCAATATCCTGGCCGAGCGCGAATTTCCCGCCGACGAGGTGTTTGCCGTCGCCTCGCGCCGCTCGATGGGCGTTGAGGTCTCCTTCGGCGACAAGCGGCTCACCTGCCGCGACCTCGAGCAGTTCGACTTCCGTGGCGTCGATTTCGCGCTGATGTCGGCGGGCTCGGCCGTCTCCAAGGAGTGGTCGCCCAGAATCGGCGCGCAAGGCTGCGTGGTGATCGATAATTCCTCCTGCTGGCGCATGGACCCCGACGTGCCGCTCATCGTGCCGGAGGTCAACGCCGACGCGGTGGTCGGCTTCAGCAAGAAGAACATCATCGCCAACCCGAATTGCTCGACCGCCCAACTCGTCGTCGTGCTGAAGCCGCTGCACGACGCCGCCAAGATCAAGCGCGTGGTGGTGGCGACCTATCAATCCGTGTCGGGCGCGGGCAAAGAGGCCATGGACGAGTTGTGGGACCAGACCAAGGGCATCTTCACCACCCAGCCGTCCGAGCCCAAGACCTTCACCAAGCAGATCGCCTTCAACGTCATTCCTCACATCGACGTCTTCATGGAAGACGGCTCGACCAAGGAGGAATGGAAGATGATGGCTGAGACCAAGAAGATCCTCGATGGGACGATCAAGCTCACCGCCACCTGCGTGCGCGTGCCGGTGTTTGTCGGCCATTCCGAAGCCGTCAACATCGAGTTCGAAAATCCGATCAATGCTGCGGACGCGCGCAAGATCCTGCGCGAGGCGCCGGGCGTGCTGGTGGTGGATAAGCGCGAGCCGGGCGGCTATGTGACGCCGGTCGAATGCGTCGGCGATTATGCGACCTACGTGAGCCGCATCCGCGACGACCATACCGTCGATAACGGGCTGTCGCTGTGGATCGTCTCCGACAATCTGCGCAAGGGCGCGGCGCTCAACACGGTCCAGATCGCCGAGACCATCATCAACCGCAACCTGCTGGAGCGCGCGGCCTAGCGCAGCGCGTCGCTTAAGATTCCCCGATGGCCGCGAAGCGTCCGGTCTCTTGCTCGAGACTGAGCAACTGTCCCGTGCCGAGATCGAAATGCAGCCCGTGCAGGGCGAGCAGACCGTCCCTGATCCGTTTCTGGATGAAGGGAAACGTGCCGAGATTGGCGACCGATGAGCGCACCGCCGCAAACTCGAACGCCATCGCGTCGCCATAGGCGAAAATATCGCTCTCGACCAGCTTGAGATTGTCCAGCAGCGTGAGCCAACGGCCGATGAAGCCGTGCTCGGGAACCTTGTCGCGCACGCCGCGGCGATAGGTGTCGACGCCGCCGCAATGCGAGTGGCCGAGCACGATGATGTGCGGCACCTTGAGCGCGGTCGCGGCATATTCCACCGCCGCGCTGGTGCCGTGATATTTCCCTTCCGGCTCGTAAGGCGGCACCAGATTGGCGACGTTGCGCATGATGAACAGCGAGCCCGGCTCCGCGTCGAAGATCGCCGAGACGTCGACGCGCGCATCGCAGCAGGCGATCACCATCGCCGTCGGCGCTTGGCCGAGCTCTGCGAGTTGAAGATAGCGGCCGCGATTTTTCGCATGCTCGTCGCGACGGAAGCGGAAATGACCCTCGACTAAAGTTTTCGGTAAACCCAGCAAATTTCATCCCCTCTGTCACAAAGCCTCGCCAACCATTTCAGCCACATCCGCGTTTGTCCAGGGAGCCGGGTCAATAGACCCCTTCTATCGACCGTTACGGAGTGGCTACTTGATCTTGCTTGTGGCCTGGCGCGAAGCTTCCGACCGTCGGCAGTCCGGAAAGAAGCGCGAACCACTGCGCCGGCCGGCATGAGGAAACCTAAGGACGAGGCGGATGCGTGTTCCGCGCCAAGCCTTGCTCCAGCTCGACAGCGACATGGCGACAGGTCGTTGCTCTCCCCGCGCATGCCAGCGCTGGCGGATCGATGTTGTGCGCCCTGCCGTCACCACATGAAGGAGTGGCATCATGGCCAAAGTTGTTTGTGTTCTCTATGACGATCCGGTCGATGGGTACCCGAAGAAATACGCCCGCGACGACATCCCCAAGATCACCAAATATCCGGACGGGCAGACGGCGCCAACGCCTTCCGCCATCGACTTCAAGCCCGGTGAGTTGCTCGGCAGCGTCTCCGGCGAGCTGGGCTTGCGCAAATTCCTGGAGAAGGCCGGCCACACGCTGGTCGTCACCTCGAGCAAGGACGGCAAGGATTCGGTGCTCGACAAGGAGCTCGCCGACGCCGAGATCGTGATCTCGCAACCTTTCTGGCCCGCTTACATGACCAAGGAGCGGATCGAGAAGGCGAAGAAGCTGAAGCTGATCATTACCGCCGGCATCGGCTCGGACCACACCGATCTGCAAGCCGCGATCGACAAGGGCATCACCGTCGCCGAGGTCACCTATTGCAACTCGATCAGCGTGGCCGAGCACATCGTGATGATGATCCTGGCGCTGGTCCGCAACTACATCCCGTCCTACGGCTGGGTGGTTAGGGGCGGCTGGAACATCGCCGATTGCGTCGAGCGCTCCTACGACCTCGAAGGCATGAATGTCGGCACCGTCGCGGCGGGACGCATCGGGCTTGCGGCGCTGCGCCGGCTCAAGCCGTTCGACGTCAAGCTGCACTATTACGACAAGCATCGGCTGCCGAAGGAGGTCGAGCAGGAACTCGGCCTCACCTTCCATCCGAACGTGGAGTCGCTGGTCAAGGTCTGCGACGTGGTGACCATCAACACGCCGCTGCACCCAGAGACAGAGCACATGTTCAACGACAAGCTGATCGGCATGATGAAGCGCGGCAGCTACATCGTGAACACCGCGCGCGGCAAGATCTGCGACCGCGACGCCATCGTCCGCGCGCTGGAAAGCGGGCAGCTCGCGGGCTATGCCGGCGACGTGTGGTTCCCGCAGCCGGCGCCCAAGGACCACCCTTGGCGCACCATGCCGCATCACGGCATGACCCCGCATATCTCGGGCAGCTCGCTGTCCGCCCAGGCGCGCTACGCCGCGGGCACGCGCGAGATCCTCGAGAGCTATTTCGCCAAGAAGCCGATCCGCACCGAATATCTCGTGGTGGACAAGGGCAAGCTCGCCGGCGTCGGCGCCCATTCCTACACGGCCGGTGACGCCACCAAGGGCTCGGAGGAAGCGGCGAAGTTCAAGAAG
>JBAUOI010000025.1:0-2842 GCA_049579665.1 Methyloceanibacter sp. | reverse complement strand
CTTCTCCTTGCGGTAGCTCACATTGAGCTCGCCGTTGTCGATGCGGAGCGGACTGTCGGGGTCCCAAGGCGGGGTGATCTGACCCGATTCAAGGTCGAGCTTCGCCTCGCCCGAGAGGAACTCGCCGGAGTTCGACAGCTCGATATTGGTCTCTCCGTTCACCACCATGTCGAGCGCCTTGAGAGCGCGGAGCGAGGAGAAATTTCCGGCAAGACCCGACGGCACCAGATTCTCGATCAGAGCGGTGACGCCGAGGCTCTGCCTGCGGACTTGCTGCGCGGCACGGAAGTCGAGCTGCCAGTCGCCTTTGCTCGAGGCGAAATTGGCCTGGCCGACGAGGATGCTCCTGCGCCCGTTCTTATGCTCGAGATCGATGGAGAAGTCCGGCACCTGCCAGGAGGTCTCGCCACCGTTTTGATTGAGCACGACCAGCGCATCCTTGACGCCGAACCGCGTGAGATAAGAGGTGTTGCCGCTGCGCGCGCGCTCGAACACCTCGGAGACCGTTCGCGTCACGTCGAGCACCTGCCCGCCAGGCGCGGAATCGAGCCGCCGCTTGGCGATCGGCGAGCCCGACGCGGGCGGGACCGTGGCTTGGTCGGCCGCGCCTTCAGCCGGCAGCGCGCCGCGCATCGGCGCCTCGCTCTCGGCCACGGCGGCCCGCGAGACGCTGAGTGAAAGGCCTTGGGCATCGTCGGAGAACAAGAGAAGCCGCGGGCCGATGAAATCGACGCTCCCCGGGGCAATCCGCCCCGACAGAAGCGCGCTGCCGCTCATGCCGATGGCGGCGAACGGCGCCTGCGCCAGGATCGAGCCGTCCTTGTCGATCAGCATGATATTGCGCAAGCGGACCAGCACGCCGGGCCCGTCGGACGCGCGCTGGAGGATCGCGTCATCAATCTTCACATGGACGTCGGACAGCTCGCCGTTGATCGACGCCTCGATGGTGGGGACGAGGCTCTGTAGCGAGATCGGGCCGCGGCCGAGCCGTCCATAGCCCAGCACGATGGCCACCAGGCCGACAACGAGAATGCCGGCGAAGATTTCGCGGCACACATGGGCGCCGCGCGTGGAGAATTTCCTGAGCTCGATCTGGACCGGCTGCGGGACCCGCTTCACTAAAGCGCGACCGTGTCCCGGCAACGCCAAAATCACCTTGCGGCCTTCGCTGGTCAGCTTGACGAGAGCGCCTGAGACCGGCGGGTCCGATCTTTCGCTGCGGCTGTCGGGATCGGGCTTTGCGCGCATCAATCGGCGGGCTTGCACCAACGCACGGAGCATCAGGGCTCGAAGCACGAGGGCCACGCGGCCACCTTCGGTGGTCAGCCTGTCGAGCGCCCCTGAAATCGGCTCGTTCATGCTGTCAATGGCCCCGACACGAGATGGCCGCAGACGCGTTCATTGCCGCTCCCTCGCAGGTCGCCAGCACGCAACGCGACGGCTGCCCCGCTTTGGATGGAAAGCGACGCCCCGGTCCGCTCATGGCTCTAGTCGGCATCCCCCAAGTCAAGCCCCCCAAACCCTTTGAAGCCCCGTTATCGCGGCGCCCGACGCAAAGGATAAGGGCCTTTGCATAAGAGGCGGTAAAATCGGCTAAAGGAAGGCGGTTCAAAGGGTTCCAGGCCCTTCCTGGGCGCCGCCGCGAATCAGGGAGAAGCCGCATGACAAGCCGAAAGCGAGGCGATATTGTGAGGGCAGGAGTGGGCGCTGGGGTTCTAGCCCTTTGACGGGAAACTCCACGACAATCCCTTGATGCGGCTCCGTTTGCGCAAGCAAGCCGCAAGTCTAGCGTCGGGAACGTCTTAGGCGCCTGCGTCAGCAGTTGCGGATGGGGAGGTACTTGTCATGTTCACGAAGAAGCCCGAGGCGGGAGACAGCGTTACGAAGATGGGGGAACGGCTGGGGAGCGACCTGAAGACTCCCTTCACCGAGCGACCGGCGACCTATGCCGCCAAGAGCCCGACCCCGAGCGCGAGCAAAATGGTCCCCTCGATCATCGGCGAGGATTTGACGATCACCGGCAATGTGACCTCAAAGGGCGAGATCCAGGTCGACGGTGAGATCCAGGGCGATATTCATTGCGGCTCGCTGCTGCTCGGCGACAAGTCGCAAGTGATCGGCAGCGTGATCGCGGAGGACATCGTGGTGCGCGGCCGCGTGGTCGGCTCGATCAGGGGCTTGCGCGTAACGCTTCAGGCCCAGTCGCATGTCGAGGGCGACATTTTCCATCAGAGCCTCGCCATCGAACAAGGCGCCTATTTCGAGGGAAAGTCGCGCCGTTCGGACGATCCGCTTTCGGAGATCAAGGCGACGCCGAGCGCGAGCAGCTCTCGCCCGGCCGACAAGCCCATGAGCTTCGATGCAAAGCCGAAAGATGAGGCGAGCGCGCCGCGCGCAGCCGAATAGCGGCTTGGACGACCTTGATCTCTGAACGACGCGTCGTCGCGACGACAGCGCTTAACCTACGCCTTTGCGTCGGCATGGATACGCTCGGCAAGCGCGGCCTCGATAAAGCGATCGATGTCGCCGTCGAGCACGGCCGACGGATTGGTGCTCTCGATGCCGGTCCGCAAGTCCTTCACCAGCTGATAGGGCTGTAGCACGTAAGAGCGGATCTGATGGCCGAAGCCGATGTCGGATTTGGCGGCGGCCGCGGCTTGTGCCTCCTCCTCCCGGCGTTGCAGCTCGGCATCATAGAGACGCGCGCGGAGCATCTTCCAGGCCGTCGCCCGGTTCTTGTGCTGTGAGCGCTCGTTCTGGCAGGTGACGACGATGCCGGTCGGCACGTGGGTAAGACGGACGGCGCTATCCGTCGTGTTGACGTGCTGGCCGCCGGCGCCCG
>JBAUOI010000024.1:0-2836 GCA_049579665.1 Methyloceanibacter sp. | reverse complement strand
GGCTTGGGAGTCGGTGGCTTGCGCCTTCCACGGTCCGAACACCTTGGACTCGAAGCAGTCCTTCTTGGCGGCGAGCGCGCGCGGCATGGCGGGGGGACGCAAGGCTGCGCCGGCGGCAAGCAGCAGGCCGAGGGCGCGGCGGCGCGTATGCAGCATCATCGCTCTACCTGTCGTCACGAATTGCGGCGATGCCGGGGCGGGCTTCTCGCGGAAGCACCGCCCACGGCGAGAGCGACCTTGCTAGCCCATCAGCCCTGCTTGGCGCAAACGATCACGACCTTGATGTCGTTGTTCTCGGCGGCCGTGCACGACGCCTCGTTGGCCCCGGGGCCGACGCGCAAGGGATAGGAACTGAAGCTTCCAGTGCACCAGGCGCCGATCATGACCTCGCCGGCATCGCAGGACGAGGTCGCGCCCCCTCCCACCGGCTCCAGCAGTCGAATGCCCGCGCTGCCGGACTCGCCTTTGTCGCCCTTGTCGCCTTTCTCGCCCATCGGCCCCGGGACGCCGGCGGCCCCAGGCTCGCCTTGCGGACCTGCCGGCCCGACCGGTCCTTGCTGGCCTGGTTCGCCTTGCGCGCCTGCCGGCCCAACCGGCCCCGCCGAACCGGCTTCGCCTTGAGGCCCAGCGGGTCCTGGCTCACCCTTGGGTCCTTGCAGGTCGCCGCATCCGGCCATTGACAACAGGCCGAGACAGCCAAATGCGATTACAGCTATTCGCATGGTTTCCTCCCATTGTGATGCATCTTTCCGCGCGAGTCGCGCCGACGATGCCAGTTTTGTAATTAATTAGGTCGAGAGCCTAAGGTTACGCGCAGCACCCCGTCAAACCGCGAACCTGCCCATCCCGCCAAACTTCAGGGATGAAGTCGTGGCGCCAGTAGGCAGAATGCCCCGCCTTTGTCATGGAAACTGACCAATTCGTGTTGAGTGACGCTTGATCAGCTTTGACGCCGCGCTTTCGGGCCGCTCCTGTGAGCGGAGGTTCCGCTTCTCCGTGCTCTCATCTCCAGCCAGTATGGCGGCTGATGAGCAACGCATGGCCGGTCTTGCATGATCAGCGTTGACGCAGCCCTCGCGCTCGGCGGCTTCGCTCTCGATATTGCCTTCGAGAACGACGCGGGCATCACCGCTTTGTTCGGCCGCTCGGGGTCCGGCAAGTCGACCACCATCAATTTGATTGCCGGGCTGGCGCGGCCCGATCGCGGCCGCATCGTGCTCGACGGGCGCACATTGGTCGACACCGAGACGGGCGTGTATGTGCCGAAATATCGGCGCCGCGTCGGGCTCGTGTTCCAGGACAGCCAGCTCTTCCCGCATCTCAACGTCAGGCAGAATCTGCTGTTCGGCCGGTGGTTCGCCCCGAGCGCGGACCGGACGATTGCCTTCGAGCCGGTGATCGAGACGCTCGGCATCGGCCCTCTGCTCGCGCGCAAGCCGGCGCGGCTGTCGGGAGGCGAGAGGCAGCGGGTGGCGCTCGGCCGGGCGTTGCTTGCCTCGCCGAAGATTCTGTTGATGGACGAGCCGCTCGCCTCGCTCGATCAGGAGCGCAAGCTCGAAATCCTGCCGCTGATCGAGCGGCTCCGGGACGAGTACCGCATCCCCATCGTCTATGTTTCGCATTCCGTGGAGGAGGTGGGGCGACTGGCGTCGCGGGTGGTCGTGCTGGAAGCGGGCCGGGTGGTCGCGGTGGGCGGCGTGGAAGAGGTGCTTGGAGCGGGGTTAAGCGCCGCCGGCATCAGCCGCTTCGCCCAGTCTTCCGTCATCTCCGGCAAGCTTGCCGGCATCGACGAGGCTTATGGGCTGACCGAGATCGCCCATCCGGCGGGAACCATCTGGCTGGTGGGCCGCGCCAGGCCGATCGGCCGCGAGGCGCGCGTGGTCATCAAGTCGACCGACATCACGCTCGCCAAGACCCGCGCCGAGGCGATGAGCGTGCGCACGACGCTGTCCGGCAAGGTGACGGGCATCGATAGCGATGACGGGCCGATCGCCGGCGTCAGCATCGCGCTCGACGGGCATGGCCGGCTCTATGCGCTGGCGACCCGCAAGGCGGTCGACGAGCTCGGCCTCGCCCGCGGCGACCGGGTGTTCGCGCTGGTGAAGACGGTGGCGCTTGACGAGCGGGCGGTGGCGCCCGCCGATCTTTAACGTCTCGGCGACTTATCACTACCCATGATTAACCTCGTTTGCGGGAAGGACTCGGCATTCGTCGCGCTTAAACCCGTTGGCAACCCGCTTGGCGCGAACCTCGATCCAGACAATGGCTCGAATTGAGAGCCGTCGAGGGGCACTTATCATGAGGTACTTTGCAGACCGCTATCGGCCCGAGTTGCATTACATGCGCGGGCCTGGGCCGAAATGGCTCGAGAAGCATGCGGGGCAGGCGGGGGCGATCGTCGTCCCGAGTGAGGGACATCACGACAGCGCGACGCTTGGCCGGCGTATCGAATTGATGCTGCGCCATTGGCTGCCAAGCCGCTGGCGCATGGCGCATCGGGCGACCCACGAGATCCAATGGGCCGACCGACTCGGACCCTGGTCGGTGTGACGGATCGGCACTTTAATCTCGGCCCGCGGGTTAGTGCTTGCCCCGGCGCTGTGCTTCCGAGGCAAGCGTCGAAGCGGCGGCTTCGATCCGCTTGAGGAGCTTTTCGTCCTGCGTGGTTTGCTTGAGACGCGCGCAGGCGCTCTGCGCGGCCGCCAGCTCCTTGTCGCTCACATCGCCGCCGGCCAAGATCGTGGTCGAAGGGTCGAGGCAGGCAGCGAGCGCATCCCCGGCCGCCTGAGCCTGTAGAGCCGTGCAACACAAGAAGAGCGCAAGACCGAATCGCAGC
>JBAUOI010000023.1:0-3092 GCA_049579665.1 Methyloceanibacter sp. | reverse complement strand
GGGCGAGCATTACGACAGCGTATTCAATGGTGCAGCCACCGACGCGCGGAGACTTCAAGACATCGCCGGGCAGTTATTCGGGCCAGGACAATGGCTGGATCGGTCTCTACATCACCCCGGTTCAGACCCAGTTCTGGGACGAACTGAAGACCCACCCGAATATTCCCTATAAGCCGTTCGGCGCCGGGGCCTACGAGGACATCCCGCCGGCCTATCGCTAGAAACGGCGAAATAGAAGGCGCAAAGGGCGGCCAATCGGCCGCCCTTTTTGTTTATTCGGGGATAACCCTCCCCGAGTTGGCAAACCTCATAGGAAGAGTTCCAAATCTATATCGGGAAGTCTTGACGGCGCGCAGATGGAGGTTTGAACTCGAAGGCTCGACGAAGGCTTCTCGAGACGCCACACGAGGTCTTGCCCATGCTGAGATTGAGCCTTGCCGCGATTGCTTGCGTGACGCTATCGGCGCAAGCCATGGGTCAACCGCCACAGGCGACGGCCCAGAAGCTGAATGCGATCCTGTGCAAGACAGAGGATCAGGCCATTGCCATTGCCACGAGCATGGCCGCTGGCAAGACCGAACCGATCGCCATCAACGACGTCAACAAGGCGGCACGCGCCGAGGTTTGCGGGCGTTATATCGGCTATGCCGTGGTGGAGATCGAGAAGACCGAGAACCACAAAGGCGGGCTCTTCATGCTCGCCGGCTTGCGCTTCGTCGAGGACGGCGCCTTGGCTTGGACCGCAAGCTGGGTCGCCCCTTTCAACGGCGCCTCGCTGTCGCGCGGGACTTGATCGCCCGGAAGTCCGACGCCGAAAGCCAGCGACAAATTGGCTCACTCGGCCTTGTTGAGGCTAAATCCGTCTCTCTCGAGCGTTCTCTCGGCGCTGCCTAAAGCGGCCGCTTATTCCAAACTTGCCCTCAATTTGAGCAAATCGGCACTCGGCGTGGCTGCCTTGTTGCCAAAAGTCTGCAGAGTGTTGCCCGGTTGCTCTATTCCTCTCGCAAGGTTAGGCATACTCTAAGTATGACTTGCGAATCGTCTTTTTGCGTTGCAACATTGCAGTTGCGAAATGGCTGGAACCGAGCCGCAAACGGCAAAGCCAGCCAAGCAATTGGAGGTTGTAACGGAAAATAGGTCGCAGGTAGATGGACTTAACCGTCAGTCCGCGTTGGGGATCAACCCTGTTAGCCCGGATTGAATCGTCCGAACCTCATGCAACCAAAGCGACATATTTCGCGTTGCAACATGGAGGAAGCGTCAAGGGCAGAATTCCAGGCCGGGTAAGGAGCCCAGCTCGGAGCAAGAAGTGGCGTTGTTCGACCACACTCCATTAGGAGGCCCTGAAGATGCTGAAGAAGCTCACGCTGGCGCTGACGGCGAGCCTGCTCCTCTCCGCGCAAGCCACTGCTGAAGAAAAGAAGCAGCCACCCACCGCTCCGCCGCAGAAGATCAACGTCACCCTGTGCAAGACCGAAGCTCAGGCGATCTCGTTCGCTTCGAGCATGGCCGACGGCCAGACCGAGCCGATGGCTATCGATCGTGTCAACAAGGCGGCCCGTGCGGAAGTCTGCGGGCGCTATATCGGCTACGCGTCGGTCGAGGTCGAGAAGACCGAAAACCACAAAGGCGGCTTGTTCATGCTGGCCGGCTTGCGCTTCGCCGAAGACAACGCGCTTGGCTGGACCGCGAGTTGGGTCGCGCCGTTTAGCGGCGCCACATTGGCACGGGGGACATAGCCATGGGAATTCAGATCCCTCCGGTGCTGGTGCTGATCGTCTGCAAGACGGTGCTTGCCGGCCCACCCGACCAGAACGCCGCTTACACCAAATGGGAGAACCTCGATTGGGCGACCGAGCACTCGATGATGGTTTGCCGGCGCAACGAGGTTCAGCTCTATGATCCCGTGGAGGGCATGCGGCTCACTCCCGCTGACGACCCCGCTCCGCCGCTCAATCCCAATTTCGCCGTCGCCTCGCAATGCGCGCGGGCCGGTGTTCGATTGGCCACGGACTGGGACCAGGCCCACAGAAACACGCCCTGGCGCGTGTGGCGTGTCGGCTGCCCGGCCCCGATCGTGGATATGCGGACTGGAGCCCTTATCGGCTATAAGTTGCCGGAATGCGGCCATCGGGATACTGTGATCTGCGAGACGGATTCCGTCATCTAGTACGGAGGACGTGATGGCAGTCCGGTCGAGGATTGCAGCGGGGCTTGTGCTTGCCGGCGCGCTGATCGGCTTTGCCGGCTTCACGGCCTATTCGAAGAAGCTCGGACCTCTCGTTCAGGAATACGGCACGACTTATTATAATGGCGACGGCCCGAGCGTGCCGCCGGTTGCCTGCAAGCCCGAGAGCGAAATCGTTGCCGCGATCAGACAGGTGCACGCCAAATTTGATTATTTCGAAGGGGCCCAGCTCACGGCGTTCGAGGATCGCGCCGTGGCCCTGAAAGGGCTGCCGCCGCTCGGCATCGACAAGCTCTATGTCATTACCGAGGACGATCAGCTCCGCGACGGGGAAATGGTTTTGTTGATCGGCCTCAAGATCGATTGCGTGAAGACCGTGTTCGGCCTCCCGGCCAAGCTCTACCAGGAGCTCGCCGGCAAATCCGGCAACGCCTAGGCCGGACCGCAGAAGGGTGAGATTGCTCCCCTCAAGGGGAAGCCGACACGATATTCCAAACGCGAAGCCCAGTTTGGATGCCAAGGCCTTTCGCTTTGCCTTACAGTCGGCCTCGATGTCGCTCTCTGCCGCGCCAAGCCACGCTCATGCGACACTGCCTGAGGGCCAGCTCCTCTACGCGGTGGGAGACATTCACGGCCGGCTCGATTTGCTCGACGCCATGCTCAGCCGGATCGAGGCCGATGCGCGAATGAGCTGTCGCGCCAAACATCGCGCGCTGGTGTTTCTCGGCGATTATGTAGATCGCGGGCCGGACAGCCGGAGTGTGGTCGAGAGGCTGATCGGCGGTCTGCCGCGAGGCTTCGAGGCGCATTTCCTCAAGGGCAATCACGAGGCCATCCTGCTCAATTTCCTCGATGACGCCTGGACACTCGATAATTGGCTGCTGAATGGCGGCGATCCGACGAT
>JBAUOI010000022.1:0-2758 GCA_049579665.1 Methyloceanibacter sp. | reverse complement strand
GCTCCATGGCGTGGGGCCCGTGTCCCGGGACAACGCGCGCGGCCTTTCTTTGGGCAAGCTCGTCGTTGAGCGCGAGCCAGCCTTTGATCGACCCGTCAAGCGTCGGCACATGCACCGAGAACAGGAGATCGCCGAGGAACAGCGTGTCAGTCGCTGTGTCGGTGACGGTCAGATCGTTGTCGGTATGCGCGGTCCGTTGCGTCTCCAGCACGAGGCTGCGTCCGCCGAGATCGAGCGTCGTGCTGTTCTCGACGGCAAGTGTGGGCAGGATGACCTCTATTCCTTCAAATGCCTCTTCGCCCAGCATCCGCTTGTTGATGGCGAGATAGCGCTCGGCGCGTGAGCCGAGGCCGCGCGCGAGTTTGTAATGGCCGACAAAGGTCGGATTGTCTTGCTTGAAGGCCGCGTTGCCGAACACGTGGTCTGGATGCATATGCGTGTTGATCACGTAGCGGATCGGCTTGTCGGTCACGGCGCGAATGGCGGCTCTGAGCTCGCGGCCGGCCACGGCGCTGCCCAGCGTGTCGATAACGGCGACCGAATCGGTCCCCACCACGAAGCTCGCATTGGCCATATCGCCGCGATTTTTCGGCGACTGCAGCTCATAGCGCCCTTGATGCACGAACACCCCGGGTGCGATCTCGCTCACCTCAAGCCCCTCGGCCGCCTCCGCCGGCACGAAACGGAGCAGGGGAGATGCCGCGAGCGCAAGCGCCGCTCGCAGGAAATCCTGCCGGGACATCCGGCACGGGGCGCAGCACAGGGCGTGGGGTTCAAACTTCCTCATCGGCGCCGTTCGAGCCACCCATGCGGCGAAGATGTGACAGGGGGAACGCCGGGCCGCGCCTTGCGTTTTTCATCCATGCCGGCGTCGTCAGAGGGCGCCATTTGAACTGCTCATTGAAGGAGAGATCCTATGAAATACGCATTGACAGGCTTGGCCGCTGCTGCGGCGCTCGCCGCGGTTGCTCTCACCCCCGCGACCGCCGACGCCGGTTGGCGCGGTGGGTATTGGGGCGGCGGCTGGGGCCCTGGTTTTGGCATTTATGTGGGTCCACGCCCCTATTACCGCAACTACGGCTACGGCTATGGTTATCGGCCCTATTATTACGACCGTTACGCCTATCGCTATGGGCCGCGCTGGAAATATCGTCGCGGCTGGTATTAGCCGCGGGAAGCGTTCCCTCCGGGGGCTTTGGGCCTGTCGGGAGGGGCGCCCCGCGTTTCCCTGGGCCAAGGGGCCGGCATGACGGCTGAATGAAATCAGGGCCGGCTTTTCCACCGGCCCTTTTTGTTTGCCGTCCATTCGTATACTTTACGCCGGCGTGAAAGGGAGGGTGCCCGAATGCGAATTCTTCTCATTTTGCTTGTGATTATCGCTGTATTCGTCGTGGTTCAGGCGCAGAGGCATGGCTGCAAATACGACGCAACCTTGATCAATTGCGTCCTCGGCAAAGCGGAAACACCGACCGCCGAGACACCGCCACCGCCACCGCCGCCGCCGGCCGAGACGCCTGCGCCAGCGCCAGAGACACCGGCGCCAGCGGCTCCGGCTCAATAAGGTCCGGCTCGTTCTGTTGCAAAGCGAAGCCGCGCACGCCGGGGGGCGTGCGCGGCCTCTTCAATTGCGGTCCATCAGGGCCCCTTTGGCTTGCCCCATCGGATAGGCAAGATCAGCCTCGTGGTTTCATAAACCTTCATTTGATTTGCCGACGTGATCTAAGGTCGCGCCATTGACAGAAGCTGGTCGGCTCGAAACTATCCCTTACAGCAGGGGCCGTCGCGGGCGCCTTTTCATTTCGAACGGCATGATCGCCCGATGGCCTCTTCCAGAAAATACGCTGAGAAAGCCGAGGCCGCGCTTGGTAAGATGCTCCAGGCCGGCACCGATTCCGGCAAAGTGGCCGATATCGTCGAGAGTTTTTTGGCCGACGCAACACGCGAGCACGACGAACAAGAACGCCGGCATGTCGCCGACGTCGAAGCCGCGGCAGCGACGCGGCTCGCCCGGCTGCTCGATGCGTCACCCGCGGTGATCTACAGCTTCGAGGCCGAGGGCGATTTCGCGCCGACATTCGTCAGCGAAAACATCGCGCGGTTGTTTGGCTACTCCGCATCCGAATATCTCGAGAACCCGAATTTCTGGCGCGAGCGGGTGCACCCGCAAGATCTGCCGCGCATCGAAGCCGAGATGGACGTGCTGTTCAAGGCCGGCAAACACGTTGTCGAATATCGCTTCCGCAAGCAGGACGGCGCTTATTGCTGGGTGAACGACGAGCAGCATCTCGTCCTCGACGATAACCGCGCGCCCTTGGAAGTGGTGGGCTCATGGAGCGACATCAGCGCGCGCAAAGCCGCCGAGGAGGCGGAGGACCGCACGCGGGAGCGCTTGGCCCTTCTGCTCGATACCGCGCCCTCGGTGATCTACAGTTTCAAGGCGACCGGCGACTATGCGCCGACTTTCGTCAGCGAGAATATCAAGTGGCTGCTCGGCTATTGCCCCGACGAATATCTCAAGGATGCCGAGTTCTGGCGCGGCCGGGTGCATCCCGACGACATCGAATCCGTCGAGGCCGAGCAGGCGCTCCTGTTCGAGCGCGACAGGCACACCGCCGAATATCGTTTCCGCAAGAAGGACGGCATCTATCGCTGGGTCAGCGACGAGCAGCATCTGATCCGCGACGAGAACGGGGAGCCGCTCGAGATCGTCGGCTCGTGGAGCGACATTGGCGCGCGGAAGAAGGCCGAGGAGGCCGAG
>JBAUOI010000021.1:0-2406 GCA_049579665.1 Methyloceanibacter sp. | reverse complement strand
AGATTGAGCACCATCTGCGCGGCGATGCCGGCATCGACCGCGCTGCCGCCTTTGCGCAGGATGGCGAGCCCGGCTTCGGCCGCCAGCGGATGCGCGGCGACGACCATATGTCGCTTCGCCGTGACGAGAGGCTTTGGCTGAAATCCGCTCTCGCTTTCCGGCGGCTCGAAGGCGTGCGCTCGAAGCGTAAATTCGCTCGCGGTGAAGCCAAGCGAGAGCAGTGCAACGGCCAGCAAAATGAATGTCCGGTGCGTCATGCGGGCCAGCATAGCGAGTTTGGCTCGGCTGACCACCCGCTAATGGAAATCGCGCGATTTGGGGATGATGCGCTCGGTGCGCGGATGGCGGCGCGGGTGCCAGCGTGGATGGGAGCGCTCGCGGGAGGCGACCGGGCGCTTGACGTGATCGGTCGGTGCAAGCGGCAGCGCTGCCTCGTCCTTCTCGGGCGCGCCGCGCCATGAGCCGGGGTCGGGGCGCTTCACCTCGTCGGCATTGGCGAGCGCAATACTCACAGCCTCGCCATCTTCGGTGAGGAGGCGGAGCCAGTCGCTGCGGTCATCGAGCCGTGCGGCGACGACATGGATGATGTCCTCATGACGCTGGATGCGGCCATGCACCACGACGAGCCGCGCGCCCATCACCACCTTCCGCTCGCGCTCGAGCACCTTGGGCCAGATCACCGAATTGGCGACACCCGTCTCGTCCTCGATGGTCATGAACACGACGCCTGCCGCTGAGCCGGGGCGTTGACGCACCAGCACGACGCCGGCAACGCTCACGCGCGCGCCGTCGCGCATGGCTTTGAGATCGGCGCAAGCGGCGAAGCGCGCCGCCTTGATGCGGTCGCGCAGGAAGCTCATGGGATGGGCTTTGAGGGACAGCCTGAGCGTGCGGTAGTCATTCACCACATGCTCGGAGAGCGGCATCAATGGCAGCGTGACGAGAGGCTCGCCGCCGCTATCGGCGGCGTCGGCATGATCGAACAGCGGCAGCGGCAGTTCCTTGGGCAGGCCGCGCACCTCCCACAGAGCTTGGCGGCGGTCGAGCCCGAGCGAGCGGAAGGCATCAGCCGCGGCGAGCTTCTCCAGGCTGGCGCGCTTAAGCCCGCTGCGGCGCCACAGATCGCGTACGTCGCTAAATCTCTCTCTCCCCACACTTGCTTTGTCATGCCTGCGAAAGCGAAAGCGGGCATCCAGTAACCCCTGGCCTTCGTTATCGAGAGATCCGTGGTTACTGGATCGCCCGGTCAAGCCGGGCGATGACATGATCGGATGAGGGGGACAAAACAAATTCGGGTCGAGGTCGGTTGAGATGCCGTCGCGTACCGAGACGAGGCGCTGTACGTCGTCTTCGCGCAATCCGTCGATCTGGCGCATGCCGAGTCGGAGCGCGCTTTGCGCTGCTTGAGCGCTTGAAGCGGGTTCAAGCGTGCAATCCCAGAGGCTGAGATTGACGTCGGCCTCGCGCGCCTCGACGCCATGCTCGCGCGCGCAACGCACGATCTGCGCCGGCGCGTAGAAGCCCATCGGCTGCGAGTTGAGCAACGCGGCGGCAAAGGCCGCGGGATAATGGCATTTGATCCAGGCCGAGACATAGACCAAGTGCGCGAAGCTCGCGGCGTGGCTCTCGGGGAAGCCATATTCGCCGAAGCCCTTGATCTGGTTGAAGCAGCGTTCGGCGAACTCGGCCGGATAGCCGCGCGCGGTCATGCGCCCCACCATCTTCTCGTGCAGCCGGTCGATGGTGCCGCGGCGGCGGAAGGTGGCCATGGCCCGGCGCAGCTCGTTCGCCTCAGGCCCGGTGAATTTCGCCGCCACCATGGCGAGCCGCATCGCCTGCTCCTGGAACAGCGGCACGCCCATGGTCTTGCCGAGCACTTGGCGGAGCTCGTCGTCGGGGCCATGCTCGGGATCGGGCGAGGGGAACTCGACCGCCTCGTCGCCGCAGCGGCGGCGCAGATAAGGATGCACCATGTCGCCCTGGATCGGCCCGGGCCGCACGATGGCGACCTCGATGACGAGATCGTAGAAGCAGCGCGGCTTCAGCCTGGGCAGCATGTTCATCTGCGCCCGGCTTTCCACCTGGAACACGCCGATCGAATCGGCGCGGCACAGCATGTCGTAGACTTTAAGATCGTCGCGCGGCACGGTGCCGAGGCTTATGTCTTTCCCGTAATGCTCCTTCAGCAGAGCGAAGGCCTTGCGGATGCAAGTCAGCATGCCGAGCCCGAGCACATCGACTTTCAGCAGGCCGAGCGCGTCGAGATCGTCCTTGTCCCATTCGATTACGGTGCGGTCCTCCATGGCGGCGTTGCCGATGGGGACCACCTCCGACAGTGGCCCGCGCGTCAGCACGAAACCGCCGACATGCTGAGAGAGGTGGCGCGGGAAGCCGATCAGCTCCTGC
>JBAUOI010000020.1:0-12697 GCA_049579665.1 Methyloceanibacter sp. | reverse complement strand
ATCCTGACCGGCCTGGGGCGCTGCGAGCAGCATCGGCGGGGCGCCGCTTTCCGATGCGGGAAGCGGCGACGACGAGGTGCCGCCCCTGAGCGCGATGGCCGCGCCACCGGTCAGTCCTTGCGTCTCGACGGAAACCTCGGTGTCGTCGCGAACCGGCGTGTTGTGCACGACGGCGATGGTCGCCACCACGTCTTGCGGCCGGTCGGCGCTGAGCGAGAGCGCGGTCACCTCGCCGACGCGAAGGCCGTTGAACAGCACCGAGGAACCGATCAGCAAGCCGGACACGGAGCCTTGGAAGCGGACTTGATAAATGTCCTGTTTGCCGAAACCGCCTTTGTTCTCGAGCCAATAGACGAAGGCGAAGCTCGCAAGGATCACCGCGAGCATGAAGAGTCCGATCAGGGCGTAACGGGCGCGTGTTTCCATGGTTCGAGATCCTTACGGTGAGGCGCTCAGCCGCCGGTCTATCAACAACTCGCCGCGCTTACCCTGGAAATATGTCCGAACCCAGGGATGGGTGGATTCGAGCATGGCTGCAATTGGGCCCTCGGCCACCACCTTGCCGTCGGCAAGGACGGCCACGCGGTCGCATGCCGTATAGAGGCTCTCGAGGTCGTGTGTGACCATGAACACGGTCAGACCCAGCGTTTGTTGCAGGGTGCGGATCAACTCGTCGAAATCGCCGGCCGAGATCGGGTCGAGGCCGGATGTAGGTTCGTCGAGAAAAACGATCTCCGGGTCGAGCGCTAGCGCTCGCGCCAGTGCCACGCGTTTGGTCATGCCGCCCGACAGCTCGGCGGGAAATTTGTTCGCATCGTCGGGGGTGAGGCCCACCATTTCCAGCTTGGCCAGAGCCATCTCGTCCATCAGCCGTGGCGACAGCGTCAGATTCTCCCGCATGGGAAATTGCACATTCTCGCGCACGGTAAGCGAGGAGAACAGCGCGCCCTGCTGAAACAGTACACCCCAGCGGCGCTCCAGCGCACGCCGCTCGGCTTCGTTGGCCTTGGCGAGGTCGACGCCGAGCACTTCGATCGAGCCCTCACGCTTCGGCAGAAGCCCGATGATGGTGCGCAACAGCACCGATTTGCCGGCGCCAGAGCCGCCGACCACGCCCAGGATCTCGCCGCCTCTCACATCGAGCGAGAGATGATCGAGCACGATCTGGTCGCCGAAGCCGACCACCAGGTCGCGCACCTTGATCACGGGCTCTTGCGCCATCTTCGTTACATTCCGATCGAGGCGAAGAACATGGCGAACAGCCCGTCGAGCACGATCACCAGGAAGATCGACTTCACCACCGAAGCCGTGGTCTTGAGTCCGAGCGACTCGGCGCTGCCCTTCACTTGCAGCCCCTCGGCGCAGGCGACGATGCCGATGACGAGTCCCATGAAGGGCGCCTTCAGCATGCCGACCTTGAAATGGGTGAGCGAGATCGCCTCGGTGAGCCGCTGGATATAGATGTCGGGGCTCATGCCGCCATAGAGCCAGGCCACCAGGCCGCCGCCATACAGCGCCGCCATGGAGCCGAGGAAGGTCAGCACGGGGAGGGCGACGACGAGCACGAGGATGCGCGGCAGGATGAGCACCTCAATCGGATCGAAGCCCATGGTGCGCAGCGCATCGATCTCCTCGCGCATCTTCATGGAGCCGAGCTCGGCGGTGTAGGAGCTGCCGGAACGTCCGGCGACCATGATGGCGACGATCAAGACGCCGATCTCGCGCAGCACGAGAATGGCGACGAGGTCGACGGCGTAGAGCTCGGCGCCGAATTTGCGGAAATGAAAGATGCCCTGCTGGGCGATGATGCCGCCGATCAGGAAAGTGATGAGGAGAATGATGGGGACGGCCTGCCAGGTCACGCGGTCGAACTGGTTGACGGTCGAGGTGAACCGGTATTCGCGCGGGTGGGCGATCACGCGGAGCGCGGCGACACCGACGGCGCCCAGCATGTCGGCGAACAGCATTAAATCGCGGCCGAACCCGGCCCCGGCCCGGCCCACGGCGGCCAGCACGCCGACAATCTTGTTCTCTTCGGCAAGCGGCTTTGCCGGTTCGCGGTTGACGCCGTGCATCTCCTTGAGCAGGCCGCGATCATGCTGCGGCAGCCCGACGATAACCGGCTCGCGGCCGGTCGAGCTCCAGGCGCGGGTGAGGCGCTCCAAGAGCCAGGCGCCGAACGTGTCGAACTCGCGCACGCCCGCCATGTCGATCGAGACGTTCTTCGCCTGCGCGGCCTCGCCGGCCACGCGATCGACCAGCGTCTCCAGCTCGCTTGCATTCGCGGCGGTCCACGAACCGCCGGCAGCGAGTTCGAGCCGCTCGCCTTTCAACTGACTTGTGAGCAAAGACTCAACCATGGGCATGGCTCCTCCGGCCCCGTTCAAGGCGCGGCCATAGACGTTGCCTCAGAGGCGGCCATTACGCCAGCCCGAGACCGGCGGATTAGCTGCGGGAGAGGCTGATCGTCACGCTCTTAAGAGCAATTCCTTGCGTCGAAATCGCGACGCTTTGGCGCGACCCGCTGTAGGAGACCGACATGGTTCCGCTCACGCCGCCGCTGATCTGGAGGTTGATCCTGTCGCCCGAGGCCTGTCCGACGGCGTTTCCCGTGGCGTTGAAGGTGCGCTCTTCCCAGGTGCCGGTGATGCGTCCACCCGATTGGCTGAGCTTGCTCCTGATCTCAACGTTGGAGCTTTCGCTTTGACAGCGAATGGCCATGCCGAGCTGGGACCCGCCGCCCGTGTAATAAGCATTACATTTCAGGCGCTCTTTCCTGCCGTCGGTCATCACAATTTGCCCGCTTCCTCCCCACGAGCCCAGAAGGACGTCGAAGGGGCTGGGCGCGGCCTCGCTGGCCGGCCAGGGGGCGGACAAGACGATCGCCGTCACGGCCAAGGCGGCCACACGGCGAAGGGAGGAGGAGCGGGTGATTCTGAATCGCATAGGGTCCTTCTTTCCCGCAGTTTGCGTCAAAGAACAAGCCAAGAATGCGATTACACCGTGATGACAAGAGGGCGAGCACGAAAATCTTGGGGAAAGACCCGATGCCGACCGGTCTTCTTCGAATCGTGTCGGCGCGGCGAATTGTCTCCTGTCGGCGCCTCAGGCCGCTGCCGGAAAACCCGGTTTCGATTTCGGTCCAATGGCTTGCGTCTCGCGCGAGGCTTGCGCCGCGCGTTTGCCGAACAGCCATCCCAACCCGGTAAGGTCGGTGAAGCCCAAGGTGAAGCTGGTCGCGGCAAGGCGGGCGAGCTCCTCGGCATAGTCTTTTTGGATTTCTCGGACCCAGGCCAGCTGGCAGTCGCCCATTGACTGCGCGTCGCAACAATGACCGAGAGCGCGCAACTGCTCAAGATCGTTGCGCATCCGCTTTGCGACGAAGCGCGCGCCTTCAACCTGAAAGGCTTGCCAAAACTTCAACTGCGCTTCCAGGCCGGTGACGGCGAAGTCGAGAAAAGGGTTGGGCAGGCGAGAGGGCTTGTTGGCTTGGGCGGGCGTGGAGTCTTGCATGATCGCCTCCATCTGCTGACGATTGCCCCCGAAATCCATTATGAAAGTTATGCGATGGCCTGCACCTGGCGCATTGATCCGGCTCAAGAATTCTTGAGGACCGGAGCGTCCAGGGACTACAGTGCCGGAAGACTACGCGCAGGATTGCTGGATCTTCGCCATTCCGCCCGCACCCAACGTCGCCATCACCTATTGCCGGCTGTGCAACTGGCTGCTCAGGGCCGCCTGGATGGGGCAGGAGCTGCTTTCCACTTTCGCCGAAGAGATCGGTTCGGTCACGCTGATCCCTGACGACACCGGCGGCGTGTTCGAGGTCAGGATCGACGGCAAGCTGATTTGGTCGCGGGGGGAGCAGGGGCGGTTCCCTGAGATCAAGGAGCTGAAACAGATCGTGCGGGACGAAATCGCGCCGGAGCGCGACCTCGGCCATGTCGACAAGAAGGAGGACAAGCCCTAGCGCCGCGCTTCCGGGCGAGGTCTTTGTGAGCAGGCTCACAAAGGACCGCGACATGGCGCTCCATCTGAAGCGCCAAGCCTCAAGGCGATCCTGCCTTCTGAGGCGTCAAAAGGAAGCAAATCCATGAAGTTCGCCTATTTCTCGCTCGCCGCGATCCTTGCCGCGCTGGTTACTGGCGCAAGCCTCAGCATCCCAGCCTCAGCTGGCACAGATGATCTCCATGCCTCCGCGGTCCATGCTTGCACCACCGCCAATGCCTTCCAGCCGGTGGACTTCGTCGCCGCCGTTGACGACGGCCGCGGCGGAAGCCTCATATGGCTCACCGACGCCGACGCCAATCTGTGGCTCTGCAACGCCGATGCCGACGGGCACATTTTCGCCTATAACAAGATGATCGGCGATCTGCTGGAAGGCGCCGGCGCCAATCTCGTCGGCATCGAGCCGATCGTGAATGAAGGCGAGGTCGCCGTCCCTGAGAAGAACCCGCTCACCATCGCCGAGAACGCCTGCCAGGCTTATCTCTCGGATGGTCCCGGCAAGGTGGTGGGTTCAGGCCCTGATGGCCTCGATGGGGATTGGGTGCCCGGCTATTACGTGTTCATCGACACTGGCGACGGCCTCGTATTGTGCGACGCCACGGCTGATGCGCAGGTCTGGAGCTTCGCCGAGATCGGCGATCCGCTCAGCCCCGGCAATCCGGTCAGCTAGGGCGAGCTTCCAGCAAGCTCATTTGAGGGTTTGGGCGCAAGGGCTTCAAGCTCTTGCGCCCATTGGCATTCTTGCGCAAGGCTCTGGACCTCTGGCGCGGACTCCCCACATGACGGGAACAGATCAGCGTCTTTCGCGAGGAGAGTTTCGGCAAGATGTCCCAACCGGTCGTCGTCACCATTCCCCATAAACTCGGCAAGCAGGAGGCCGCGCGCCGCTTGAAAGCCGGGTTCGGCAATGTGCGCTCGACCTTCGGCGAGAAATTCGTGATGCTGAAGGACGAATGGGCCGGCGATCATCTCGATTTTCGCGCCAGCCTGCTTGGGCAGACCACGACCGGCACGGTGGACGTCGCCGACGACCACGTGCGGCTCGAAGTGCAGCTGCCCTGGGTGCTGTCGCTGCTTGCCAACAAGGCTAAGGCCTTGGTGCAAACGCAAGGTAAGCTGATGCTGGAAAAGCCCACCAAGCCGAGCTAGGGGCTAGGAAATACCGACGATGGTGGCTTCGGCAACGCCGGCCTGCACCGTCTCGCCCTTCTCTTTTCCAATCAAGGCCTGCGCCACGGGCGAAACGTAAGACAGCGTGCCCAACGACGGGTCCGCCTCGTCCTCGCCGACGATCCGGTAGGTTTGGCGGCGTCCATCGTCGCGCTCAATCGTCACCGTCGAGCCGAAATGCACCTCGGCTGCGTCGCGCGGTGGCTCGACCACCTGGGCGGTTGCCCGGCGCGAGGTCCAATAGCGCAAGTCCCGATTGATCTTGGCAAGCCGCGGCCGGTCGTCGGCATCTTGCGCGGCGGCATGCTCAAGGTGCAGCCGCGCGAGCTCGGCCTCGATCATCTCGAGCCCCTTGGGCGTCACGAGGTTGTGCGGGGAAACCGGGCGGTCGGGCAGGTCGTCATAGACCTCTCCGCCTTCGGCTTCCTTGGTGAAAGCCTTGCTCATCAAACAACTATACCATGCGTACGTTTGGATTGTGGGTGCATCTCCCCGCCGCATCTGTGGGCAATTGCGCCCAAATAAGGCACGCGCCCGTGCCTCCTCCCTTCGTCTTATGCTAGGATTTTAGGCAAAAGCACAATTTTGTGCAGAACCGTCTAAGGGGGGACATCAATGATCGATGCGGGGAATACCGCCTGGCTCATCACGGCCACGGCGCTGGTTCTGTTCATGACCTTGCCGGGGCTTGCACTGTTTTACGGTGGGTTGGTACGCGCCGAAAATCTGCTCTCGGTGTTGATGCAATGTTTCGCCATCGCCTGCCTCGTGTCGGTGGCGTGGCTCGTTTGCGCCTATAGCCTCGCCTTCAACGGGCCCGGCGCGTGGATCGGCAATTTCGACAAGGCGCTTCTGCTCGGCGTGCCGCGCGAGGCGGTGGCGCCGAACACGACGCTGCCTGAAACCGTCTTCTTCATGTTCCAGATGACCTTCGCCATCATCACGCCGGCGCTGATCATCGGCGCCTTTGTCGAGCGCATGCGCTTTGGCGCCGTGCTGCTGTTCAGCCTGCTTTGGCTGCTCTTGGTCTACGTACCGGTGGCGCACTGGATCTGGGGCGGGGGATGGCTCGCCCAGAAAGGCGTGCTCGATTTCGCCGGCGGCCTTGTGGTGCATCTCACCGCCGGCATCTCGGCGCTCGTGCTTGCGGTCATGCTCGGGCCCCGCGCGGGCTTTCCCGACGATATCAAGCCGCCGCATGCGCCGTGGATGACCATGGCCGGCGCCTGCATGCTGTGGGTCGGGTGGTTTGGCTTCAACGCCGGCAGCGCGCTGAAGGCTGGCGCCGATGCAGGCATGGCCATGACGGTGACGCATATTTCGGCAGCGACCGCGGCGCTCGTCTGGATCCTCATCGAATGGACCAAGTTCGGCAAGCCGAGCATGATCGGCGCCGTTACCGGGGCGGTCGCCGGGCTCGCCTCGATCACGCCGGCTTCTGGTTATGTGGGTCCAGGCGCCGCCCTCATCATCGGCATTGCCGGCGGCTCAATCTGCTACGCCATCGTGGTCTTGGTTAAGCGGCGCTTAAAGATCGACGACTCGCTCGATGTGTTCGCGGTGCATGGCGTGGGCGGGGCAACCGGGATCCTGCTCACCGCTTTGTTCGCCGATGCGGCGTTCGGCGGGGTCGGGCTCGCGGAAGGCCGCAGCATAAGTGGACAGGCGGTAATTCAACTCGCTGGAATCGCCGCCACTTTGCTATGGTCGCTCTCGATAAGCTTCGTCATCGCCAAGGTGGTCCATGCGGTCACAGGATTGCGCGTCGGCGCTGAGACCGAGGAACAGGGCCTCGATCTTAGGCTCCACGGCGAGCGCGGCTACAACATGTGATCGAGGACGAGCGATATGAAATACATCATTGCAGTGATTCAGCCGCACCGGCTCGAGGCCGTGCGCGAAGCCCTTGCCAGTCTCGGTGTGCAGGGACTGACGGTGAGCGAGGTGCGCGGGTTCGGGCGGCAGAAGGGCCAGACCGAGGTCTATCGCGGCGCCGAATACACCATGCAATATGTGCCGAAGGTGAAGCTCGAGCTCGCCGTCAGCGCCTCGATCGCCGACAGCATAGTCGAGGCGCTCGGCAACGCCGCGCGCACGGGGCATATCGGCGACGGCAAGGTGTTCGTGCTTCCGCTCGAAGGGGCGATGCGCGTGCGCACCGGCGAGATGGGCGCCGACGCGTTGTGATCTGAGCCCCGTGGATTTCACCGCCTACCGGCAACAGCTGCTGCAACAGCGCCAGGGAGAAATCGCGCTCTGGGAGCTGGTGCGCAATTTCTCCAAATGGTTCTTCGACCTGTTGCGCAATTTCGTGCTGGTCGGGGGCCTGAAATATTTCGCCGAGAAGTCCAACAGCACGGTGCTGACCTATCTGCACGAATTCGCGCTCCTCGTGATCTTGGCCTACTGCATCTCCTATGCCGACCAGTGGTACATCAATTTATTCGGCTTCATGCAGGACAAGCGGCGCGCGCACTGGCTTAACATGGCCGTCAATATCGGCGTAGCCGTCCTGTTGTTCTTGGTGATCCACCAAGCGGCGTCCACCATCGTCGCCGAGGTTTCCCGCGCGCAAGTCTGAGCGGCGGGGTCAGGCTCGCGCTTTCCGCGCGGCCTCGGCGGCGAAGTGCAAATCCTTGACCAGGAGATCGAACTCGCGCCGCTTGTCGCGGTCCTCTTGCAGGCGCAGCAGATAAGACGGATGCACGGTGATCAGGCCTTGGCCGCCGTTAGGCAGCGCGATGAGGCGGCCGCGATTGGCGTTGATGGAAAGCGCCTTGCGCATCAGCGCCCGCGCCGCGGTCGCCCCGAGCGCCACCGCCACGGCGGGCTGAACGAGCTCAAGCTCGTTGTCGAGCCACCAGCGGCAGGCGTCGATCTCGCTGGTGTCGGGCTTCCTGTGCAGCCGCCGCTTGCCGCGCGGCTCGTTCTTGAAGTGCTTTACCGCGTTGGTGATGTAAATCTCGGTGCGATCGAGCCCGGCCGCCTCAAGCGCTTTGTCGAGCACTTTGCCGGCCGGCCCGACAAAGGGGCGCCCGACAAGATCCTCCTGATCGCCCGGCTGCTCGCCGATCAGCATCAGCGCCGCATCGGCAGGGCCTTCGCCGAACACGGTTTGGGTCGCGTTCTTGTAGAGGTCGCAGCGCGTGCACGAGCTTGCCTCGGCAGCAAGCGCATCAATCGCCCGTGCGGGATCGTTGATCCGTTTTTCCCTGAAAAGGGGAAGGGCTTCCGGTCCTCTCGCCGCCATCTCGATGCAGCACCTGTCCGGTCAATCGCGGGGCAAGCCTAGCATGGCTGCCGAAACAGGAACCAAGAGCTTCCTGGAGTTGTTCCCAGTGAGAAACCGGCGATCGATGCTTACATCGACGGCCGTTTGGCCCTATATCAGACCGGGGGCAGGGAGCCGAGAAACCGGCTCAGAGGTGTCAAAAGACATGCTGGACGACATGCCCAAATCCCAAAGCGTTGCCCTTGCCGCCGATCCCGAAGACGCCATTGCCACGATGATCCGCCCGCCGGCCAAGCGCCGGGGCAGGGGGCTCTCGTTAGGCCGCGGGCGGGAGAAAGTGGTGCGCCCGAGCGCGCTCGGCATGCTGCTCCGGCCGATCGGCATTGCCGTCGGCATCGTGCTTTGCGTCTATGCCGTCGTCTCGCTCGGCACGACCTTCTACCGGAGCTACTACCGCCATCTCGACCACACAGCGCCGGTGCACGCCGACCAAAGCGTGTTCGACATCTTCTTCGGCGACAAAAGCCTGCCGCCGGATGCGGTCGATCTCGTCATCAAGGATGTGGACGGGTCCTTGCACAAAGTCGTGGCGAGCAAGACGGAAGCTGACAAATTCGTCAACGACACGATCTTGATGCTCGACGAGGAACGGGCGCGCATCAAGCAGGCGGCGCATGAGGACATCTATCGCAGCTTCGCGCTCGCCTTCCAGGATCGCGATGCGGCGATCTCCTCCTATGCCGATTGGTTCTTCGAGTGGAAGCGCTCTTACGTGGTGCTGAAGGAGACCATCTCCTCGGCCATCAGCCGCTTTTTCGAAGCCGGGAAATACGAGTCGCTGAACGAGGCCATCGAGGCCGACGTGAAGGACTATTTCCTGACGAACTACAAGGACCAGGTGTTGAAGCCCGAGCTGCGCGACCAGACCGTCACCAAGGGTGTCGAGCAGGCGGTGCGCCACGCGCATGACAGCTACCGGCGGGTGATCGCCAACGGCGATATGCGGCTACAGCTGTTCCTGGCGCAGCATACGAGCCATCTCGAGGACATTCCGGCCGCCACGCCGATGACCAACGTCAAGCTCGATTGGGACGCGCAGAAATGGAAGGCGCCCACCTATCTCATGGAGGATCGCGCCTTTGACGGTATCGCCGGTGTTGGCGCCGCAGCGGCGGGTGGCACGGTCGGCGCGTTGGCACTTGGCCCCGCGATCAACGGCGTGCTGGCGCAGAGCTTCGGGCAATTGTCGCGCCGGGTCGCGACCTCGCTTGGCACGCGGCTAGCCTTCGCCGAGCAGGGGGCTATTGCCGGAACCGTAGTGCAGCCAATGGGCGGACAGGTGGTTGGCGCCGCCATCGGGGTCGCCATCGGTGCCGCGGTGGACTATCTGTCGAACGCGGCCAACGAAGCCATAAATCGCGACAGCTTCGTTGCGGCGAACGAGGAGGCGCTCGATGCCACCATCGCCGCCTGGAAGTCGAGCCTTGAGGCCAATATCGACACGGCCATCGACAAATGGTTCGACGACGCCCGCGCCTCGGTGGTGTTGGCCTCGAAATAGCTGGCCCGAAGGGGCGGATTTCGGTCGCATTTCCGCCGCTTGGAGGGCTATGCTAAGCCCCAAAGCCAAGAGGCTTAGGGGATGGAAGAGAGCGCCAAAGCCATTGCTCGGCCTGCCGCCACGCGATCTTTGCGCGAGGCCGTGCGCAAGGCGCGCCTCGAAGAGGCTGAGCGGCTGCATCTCTCGGCCGATGCGCGCGACGGCGAGATCGCCCGGCTGGAATTGCTCAAGGCGGAGCTCGAAACCGTGTTCGCCGAACTGCCGGCGAATGACGACCGCTTCAATCTGGTGCTCGTGCCGAGCCGTCCGGCGCGATTGTGGATCGACCTCTTCACCTATGCGACAGTCGATGACAGTGGCGCCTATCTGTTCGTGCGCAACAGCGAGAGCGGCAGGCGGACGCTCTACAGCTCAAGCAACATCCCGGAGATCGCCGACCGCATCACGCGCTACATGGCGCATGAGATCGTGCTGCGCGAGCGGATGGAAGGGGGGTTGGCCGAGCCCGGTCGCGCAGGCCGGATCGGACTTGAACCCGCTCCGGCACGGACCAGGATGGGCGTGGTGATCGCGGCCTTTGCAATCGGCGTCATTACCGGAGCCGTGGGGCTGTTCGCGGCGGTGATGCTCAGCCTTCCCTGAGCACGCGGCGCTCGCTTTCCCAGACATGCTCGGGCGAGGCGGCGACCGAGCGCCCGATCATTTCCAAGCGCCAACCATCGCCCGCCTTGGCGATCAGATATTCATTGTAGCGCGCGGAGGGGATGCGCCCCTCGACGGCCTCAGAGGCCGACGGCACGCCGACGACGATGGCAGGTCCGGTCGCGGTCGGGAGCTCGTGAACCGTCTGCATATGATTGTGGCCATGTAGCACAAGCTCGGCGCCGTGCTGCTTCAACACCCGCGTGAATCTGCCGGCGTCACGAAGTCCCCGGTGCCAACCGGCCTGCATGCGCAAAGGCGGGTGGTGGATCAGCACCACGCGAAACAGGTTTGCCTGCTTCAGCCTGTCGAGCGCGTTCGCCAGGAGCTGCCGCTGCGCCGTGCCGACTTTTCCCGCGGCTATGAAGGGCATCGTCGGGATGGCGGAGGACAGCGCGATCAGCGCCACGTCGCCGAACCGGCGCACGAACGGAAACAGCGCGGGCGGCGTCGGGAAGAGCGTCTCCCCCGCTGCGTTCGCCTCCATGTAAGGCTTCCAGCGTCGTGTACCGGCTTCCGGATGCAGTCGCACATAGGCATCGTGATTGCCGGGGATCGCGGTCACTTTGCTTGGCGGGCCGAGGTGATGCAGCCATTCCGCGGCCCGCACGAATTCCTCGGGGAGGCCGAGATTGACCAGATCGCCGGTCACGGCGATGTGGTCGGGCTCCTGCTCGACGATGTCGCGGGTGATGAGGTCGAGGATCTCGCGCCGGTGCACGTATTTCCGCCCGCGATGCCAATTGACGTAGCCAATCACGCGCTTGCTCAATAGCTCGCGGCGTCTGGCGCGCGGCATCGGGGAGAGATGAATGTCTGAGAGATGGGCGAGCTTGAACAAGGATAGGGCCACGCTTGTCTTGCCGTTGCCCTGGGACACTAAAGGGGGCTGTCTCCCTTGGAAATGCGCATGTTCGGGCGGTGCGTTGACTGATCGTCAGGCCATGCTACTGGAATCCGAAGGGTCTGCACCGCCGGAGCGAGCGTCTGCTTCTGACCCTAAGCGGAACTGACGATCACTCTAGTTGGCGGTTTGAGGTCGGCACCGAAAATCGTGTAGCTGCACTCGCTGAACAATTAGCGAAGTTGGATCAAGAAGAAGGTGGAGGGAACCCGCACTGAGATCGCGGCCGGCCCCAGCGAGTAGGGATTGAGTGAACGGTGAACTGAGGGGGAAAATCATCTGGCGCCAATGGTTCGTCGGAGCGATGTCGCTTTCGCTTTCCGCTCCCGCTCAAGTTCGGCAAAGTTGCGATACCATCGCTTTTCGCCGTTTGCCTCCACTTCGATCGAACCGTCTGAATAAGCTCTAAACCAACCCCAATCGAATTTACCTTCTTGAATGACCTGACGTGGGGGAGTTGGTGGGAGCGCCGACAGTCGAGGTGGAGGAGGCGATTTCGACAACTGAGATTGGCTGGAGCCCATTACCTTTTGCTGTTGACACGTTGATTTTGCCACGGCGCAGGACTGGCTCTGGGAAACGGCCTCTTCTGTCATGGCTGAGTTTGAAAATACATTAATCACGACGACGCCTGACGTTATCAAGGCCATTCCGAGAAGCGCTGGAAGGTCCAGCACCTGCTTGGTCCAGACCCAGGCAACCGCCGTCACAAGGACGATACTCAACCCCGACCAGACGGCATACACGATCCCGGTTGGCATTGTTCGAAGGGGGAAGGAGAGTAGCCAGAACGCCGCTGCGAAACATAAGACCGATATGAAGCTGGCGAGTGGCTTTGAAAAGCTTTCGGACGCTGCCAGCGCGATTGTGGCTATTACCTCGGTTAGGATCGATCCAGCCAAACACAAATAAGTTGTGACAGGACTCATCAAGGCCCCCGGAATGGGCTGTCATTGGTTGTTGATCGTGGGAATAGACTCAGTTCTTCGGTGGGCTTGGTCCGACGAATTTTCAATCCCGTCGCCCCGATCACGAATGTCTGGTCGCCCGTCTGGTATAGAGGCGCGCCATCTTGCAGTCGGAAGTCTTTTAGTCCCGCGAGCCACTTGACGCGGCCATT
>JBAUOI010000019.1:0-4196 GCA_049579665.1 Methyloceanibacter sp. | reverse complement strand
GTGCTGACGCGCTTCAAATTGCAGCTCGCTCTGTTCGAGGACAGCCCGGAGCTCGAAGCCATGCGCGCCGATGTCGACGAGATGCAGGCCATGCTGGAGGACTATATGGCATTCGCCAAGGGCGACGCCGGCGAGGAGATCGTGCGCACCGATATCGGCGAGATCCTGAGCGAGGTGAAGAGCCAGGCACATGGCGGCAGGGCGATCGAGATCGCGGTCAAGGAGGCGCCGCTGGTGGTGCCGGTCCGCCGCCATGCCTTCAAGCGCGCGGTCGCCAATCTCGTCAACAACGCTGCGCGCTTCGCCGAGCATGTGAATGTCAGCGCCGCCAAGCAGAACGGCGCGCTGACCGTCGAAGTGGAAGACGACGGGCCCGGCATCCCCGAGACCGAGCGCGAGCATGTGTTCCGCCCGTTCTACCGCATCGACCATGCCCGCAATCAGGATTCGGGCTCGACCGGGCTTGGCCTGGCCATTGCCCGCGACATCGCCCGCATTCACGGCGGGGACATCGCGCTCAGCCGGTCCCCGCTCGGCGGTTTGAAGGCTGTGCTAAAAGTCCCAGTTTGAATTTGGGACGAGAACATTGGGAGGAGACATTTCATGCGTCGAATGGCTTTGGGAATTGCAACGGCGATGGCCATGTCTTTCACAGGCCCCGCGCTCGCCGAGGACATGACGGAAGAGATCCAAGAGGATGAGCAGCCGGGCTCGGAGATCGAGCTCGGTATCGGCGGCGGCGAGGCCACGATCGAGCGCAAGAGCGGGGCGCCGGTGTTCCACCCAGGCGATGTGCCGATGATGGCGCCCGGCGCGGGAACCGAGCTCGACGTGCCGGACGATCCGGACGCGCCGATCGCCGGCGATCCCGTCGATGCCGAGCTTCCGGGCGAAGGACCTGAGGATCTCTCGGGTCCCGATGACGACGACGACCTCCCCGACTGATCAGTGCGGGCCGCTGGCTGCCGGCGCGGGCGGAGCCTCAGCTCTGCCGCCGCGCTTCCAACCGCGCGGCAGGAAGCCGCAAAGCACGCGGCAGGCGTCGCCGCAGGCCGTCTCGATGCCTGAGAGCATGCGTTCGCCCTTGCCGAGCCGCTTGTCGAGAGCGGCCATGGTCTTATCGAGCGACGGCGTATCGTCGTCGAGCCAGACCCGGAACACCTTGCCGTAGATGGCGGTGAGCCCAGCGACTCTGAGCGCGCCGCCCGGACCGTCGAGCTTGGCGCCCGCGCTGGCAAGCATCCAATATTGCGAGGCGAGCGATCCGCAGAGCAGCGGCGCGGCCTCGCCGGGCCGGCAGCACAAATAGGCGGCGATACGCTTCAGCGCCGGCTTGTAGGGCTGCATGACTTCGAAGCGCGTCATGATCGCGTCGAACAGCCGGTCGCGCGGGCTTTGCGCCTCGCCGGCGACGCGGGCCTTCGCCAGCACTTCGGCATCGACCTCTGCCTGGAAGGCGCGGAGGATGTCGCTCTTGCAGGTGAACTCGCGGCGGAGATCGGTGAGGCCGACATTCGCCGCGCCAGCGATGTCGGAGAGGCCGACCCGGCCCCAGCCTTTGTCTTTGGCGAGATCGAGCGCCGCCTGAACGGCTTTGGAACGCTTGGAGAAATCGTCGAACATGGGGGTACTCCTTCACTCGGAAAGATAGGCGCTTTCCGTGGCTGTCGAAAGGCAACCGGATCTCCAAACGGGCCGGCCGTGCAGTCATAAGCCCGCTTGGTCAATAGCGGTAGGTCAAGTCCACTTTGCTCCCAACAGCGGACAGTCATCAGCGCATCGAGCATGTCTGCTTTGTGCCATAAGCAGACTTCGGCGTCTTCCCATGCCCCGTGCTCGAAATCGCGGAATGTGTTCACGTGCTTCCGCCTCGGTGTGGAGCGGGTGGTTCGGAGCGTCGTCGTGCCGATGAGGCTGGCGAAGGCCACCTTGCGCGACGAGCGGAGGGATCGCGGTCGTTTACAGCCTTGATCAGACTGGTCCAGTGTGGCGGGCCCGTTGAAATCCGCGCGTCAACACGTTGGCATTGGCTCGCTACAGTTAGCAGCTGCTTCAGTTATTTGATCTCCCAGGTGGCCTTGTGGTTGACGATATAGGCCTGGCGGCCACCGACCGTCTCGTGAAGTAGCACCACAGTGTAGGGAACCGTTCCCGTGATACCTTTATATTTTCCCGTACCACCCATCATGTAGTGGTTGTTGTCGTCGAAGGTCGTGAATACGTTGTCACCATCTTTGTCGGTTTCAACGCAGCTCCCGTTGTAGTGAACTGTCTCTCCCACCGAGCTCGTGTGATAGAGGCAGCGAACAGACATGTCGTGGAACGGGCCCTCTCCTTTGACATTGCGGGTGATTCCAGTGCTGTCAACGATTGCCCCCGTGCCGGCTCCGCTATCGATTTTTGCCACAGTGCTATCCACATAGTATGTGTCGTATTCCGCGCTGCCAGTCTTCGGAAACTCCGCAGCTGCTACTGGAGCCGCGCAGAACGTGAGTACGACAGCCATCGAAGCGAGCATCGATTTCATAGCGGCACTCCTTTCTTGACTACGGTCGAACTGGCGATCTTGGGCCAGCGATGTATACTGAAGACCTTCAGTATAACATCAGATGTCATGTCCGCTTTGGGTCATGAGCGGACATCGGAGACGGTTTCAGGGATGTCCGCTCCAGACCGAGAGCAGACGTGCCAGGGCCGCGTGGGGGCAGAGAGGAAACACGCTCTAGGACGACAGCTCGCGTGAGCGCTTGGCGGCGGCGGCGACGGCGCGCGTGAGCAGATCCTGCATCGCATCCTGACCCATCAGCACCGCGAGCGCCGCCGCGGTGGTGCCCTTGGGCGAAGTCACTTTCTCCCTGAGTTCGGCGGGCGAAAGGTCCGAGCGGCGCAACAGCTCGCCCGCGCCTTCGACCGTGGCGCGCGCGAGACGCCGCGCAAGGTCAGGCTGAAGACCGGCTTCGCGTCCCGCTTCGGCGAGACATTCCGCCAGCAGAAACACGTAGGCAGGCCCGCTCCCCGACACGGCCGTCACCGCGTCCATCAGGCCCTCGTCATCGATCCACATCACCTCGCCCACCGCTTCGAGCAACATGGTGCATTTGAGCGCCTGGTCGCGGCTGACGGCGGCGTTGGCACAAGCGACCGTCATGCTGCGCCCGACCGAGGCGGCCGTGTTCGGCATGGCGCGCACGATGGCCGTGCCCTGCGGCAGGAGGCGCGACATGCTGTCGAGCGTGCGGCCGGCGGCGATGGAGAGCACCACGCTGCGCTCGCCGATCATCGGCTCGATCTCCGGCATCAGCTTCGGTAACAGGTCGGGCTTGACCGCGACGACGATCACCGAGGGCGGCGCCGGCAGATCGGGCGCGGTGCCTGCGGCGATCGAATGACGCGCCGCAAGCGCCGCCACCTCGGACGGCGGCGCCGGGTCCTGGATGAACACAAGGGACGGGTCGAGGCCCTGACGGAGCCAGCCCTCCAGCAGCGCCCCGCCCATCTTTCCCGCTCCCACCAGGAGCAGCGGGCCGGCGAGGCTCAGTGTCATGCGTGTCCTTGCGTCTCGAGCATGGTGGCGGCGAGCGCGTCCTCGGGGGACTTGCCTGCCCACAACACGAATTGGAACGACTGATAATAGCGCTCGCAGGCTTCGAGCGCAGCCTTAAGAAGCGCCTCGCATTGACCGACATGCGTGTCGGCGCCGGCCAGCAGCAAGCCGTGGCGGTAGAGCAAAAGCCCGTCCTCCTTCCACAAGTCGAAATGGCCGAGCCAGAGTTGCTCGTTGATCAGCGCCATCAGCTTGTAGACCTCGCCGAGCCGCAGCTTCGACACCTTGAAATCGAAGGCGCAAGCGAGATGCAGCGCCTCGAGATCGTCCCGCCAGTTCAACGAGACATGGTAGTCGCACCAAGTGCCGGAAACGGTGAGAGTCAACTCGTCAGGGGCAGACCGCTCGAAGGTCCAAGCGTGGATCGTGGCGATATGTTCGACCAAATCCACGGGGTTGGTGAAATGGTCGTAGATCGGCTGTGTGGTAGCCATGCATGTCCTCGGTGGCCCCGGGATAGGTTGCGCGTTTAAGCTGCCCGCTCGCGCGAATCACTTTGTGAATCAGTTATATAATGGGAGAGTCAGGGGCACCAACCGGCCCTGAGTCGCGTCAAGCCGAATGCTGTGGACCACCTAAAGATAGCTGTGGA
>JBAUOI010000018.1:0-5720 GCA_049579665.1 Methyloceanibacter sp. | reverse complement strand
CATGAGGGTGGTCGATCACCGACCACCGCTATTTTGCGGACACTATGCGGACACAAAAATAGATCAGTGTGCTGATTACCTCGCTTACCTTCTAATATGTTGTTTTCGTTTGGTGTTTGGTGGGCGCAGTAGGACTCGAACCTACGACCCGCTGATTAAGAGTCAGCTGCTCTACCACCTGAGCTATGCGCCCCTAGAGCGCTATCGCTGATAGCGCTCTAGCGTTTTTGATTGCGCATGATCCTATCGGAAAACCGGTTCCCACTTTTTCCGGATCATGCTTAGGTCCGCCTCCGGTTTGCCAAGGCGCACCTTGAGGGTGTTGACCCGAGGGCCCACCCAAGGGTGCTCCCCTTACCCTGCCCCGCTTCCCCTGTCCAGAGTTGGCCGTAAGGCTCACCAGAGCGGCCCAAGCTCCTCCCGCCTGATGCGGGTCTCGCGGTTGACATGGGCGTTGAGCACGAAGCCCAGCCCGATCATCATGGTCAGCATCGAGGTGCCCCCATAGGAGACCAGCGGCAGCGGCACACCGACGACCGGCACCAGCCCCGTCACCATCGCCACGTTGATGAACACATAGGCGAATAGGCAAAGCCCCATGCCGGCGGCCACCAGCCGCGGGAAGGTGCTGCGGCACCTGAGCGCCATATAGGTGATGAACAGCAGAACAAGAAGGTAGAGCGTAAGCAGGATGGCCGAGCCGATAAAGCCCATCTCCTCGGAGAACATCGTGAAGATGAAGTCGGTGTGCTTCTCGGGAAGGAAATTGAGCTGGGTCTGGGTCCCCTGCATATAGCCCTTGCCGGTGAAGCCGCCGGAGCCGATGGCAATCTTGGATTGCAGGATGTGATAGCCCGAGCCGAGCGGATCGCGGTCGGGGTCGATGAAAGTGAGGATGCGCTCCTTCTGATAGTCGTGCAGCCGCTCCCAGACATGCGGCAGCACGACGATGACGCCGACAAAGGCGCCGACGAAATAGACCCAGCTCACGCCTGCGAGGAACAGAAGCCCGCCGCCGACAATGCCGAACAAAGCCGCGGTACCGAGATCGGGCTGATCGAGCGCGAGCAGTGCCGGCACCCCGATCATGAGCAGCGGCGGAAGCACGGCATGCGGCCATGACACCCGGTTGGGCGGAAGCCATTGGTAGTAACGGGCAAGCGCCAGCACGAGCGCAATCTTCATCATCTCGGTCGGCTGGAAGCTCAGCTCGCCATAACCAAGCCAGCGCTTGGCCCCGCCGCTCTCCACCCCGATGACGATCACCAGAGCGAGCATGATCAGCGCAAGCACATAGAGCGGATAGGCCGCGCGCAGCCACCAGCGACTGTCGGAGAGTGCGACGACGAAGAGCAGACCGAGGCCCAGGCAATAGCGCACCACGTGCCGGCTTGCCCACGGCTCGAGCGAGCCTCCCGCGACCGAATAAAGCGCGGCGACGCCGACCAAAGTGATGGCGGTGATGAGAGCCAGGAACGGCCAGTTGATCAGCATCAGCTTCTTCCTGAGGAGAAGCTGGGGCCGCTCGACGCCCTCGGCGAACAGAGCCTTCATTCGGGCTGCTCCACGGCGGCGACGGCAGGAGACTCGACCTGATTGCTGGCGACGAAGCCCGGCCTTGTCGCCGGGTCGCGCAATAACAGTTCGGTCATCACGTCCTTCACGACAGGAGCCGCCGCCCGCGATCCGCCGCCGCCATGCTCGACGACGCAGGCCGCGGCGTAACGCGGCGCGCCGACCGGGGCATAGGCGATGAACAAAGCGTGCGTCTCGCCTTCCCAGCCTTTGAGGAAGCCGCGGTTCTTTGCGCTGATCACCTGCGAGGTGCCGGTCTTGCCCGCCATCTGCACGTCGGGGATGGCGAGCGCCGAGCGCACCGCAGTGCCCCCCTTCTCGTTCACCACGGCGGCCATGCCGGCGCGGACGAGGTCGAGATGCGCCGGATCTATGTTTAGCAGAGCCGGCTCGGGCTCGTTGTCGGTCCTGGCGATCAGCCGCGGCGACACAGCCCGGCCGGTGGCGATGCGCGCCGTCATCACCGCGAGCTGAAGCGGCGTCGCCGAGACATAGCCTTGGCCGATCGCGCAGCTGATGGTCTCGCCGGGATACCAGGGTTGCCGCAGCGCCTTCTTCTTCCAAGCCGTGTCGGGGATGATGGCCTGCTTCTGGCCGACGAAGCCGAGATCGTGAATCTGGCCAAGGCCGAGCGCCCTCGCCGTCGCGGCGAGCTTGTCGATGCCCATTCGCCGCGCGGTCTCGTAGAAATACACGTCGCAGGATTGCTTGATCGCCTGGTGCACGTCGATGCCGCCGCCGTGCCGCTTCCAGCAGCGGAAACGATGCCGCGCGAATATGTAAGCGCCGGGGCAGGTCATCGTTTCTTCGGGCGTGATGACGCCGGCTTCGAGGCCGGCGAGCGCGGTAACCACCTTGAAGGTCGAGCCCGGCGGATAGACGCCGCGCAACGCGCGATTCTCCAAAGGATGGTCCTTGTTCCTGCCAAGTGCCTTCCATCGGTCCAGATTCACCCTGAAGGACACGTCGTTGGGATCGAACGTGGGGTAAGAGGCCATCACCAGGATCGCGCCCGTGATTGCATCGAGCACGACGATCGAGGCGACGCGCAGGCCCTCGATCCGCTTCAGCGCGATTGCTTGCAACTCCTGATCGATGGTGAGAGCCATGTCCTTGCCGCGCACGCTCGGCGTCGCGCCAAGCTCGCGCACCACGCGGCCATGCGCGTCGACCTCGTATTTGATGGTGCCCGGCTGTCCCCTAAGCTCCGGGTCGAAGCTCTTTTCGATTCCCGCCTTACCGGTGCGAAAGCCCGGCACGCGCATCATCGGGTCCTGGTCGACCTCGGTCTTGTCGGCCATGCCGACATAACCGACGACATGCGCCATGCTGCTGCCGTGCATGTAATGGCGGTAGGTCGCCCGGTCGGCGCGCACACCGGGAAACTGTGGCGCAAGCACGCTGAGCAGAGTGAATTGGCGCCAGGTGAGACCCTCGGTCACGAGCACGGGGAAATAGCCGCTCTGCCGCCGCGCCGCGCGCATGACGCGATCCTTGTCGGCGGCAGAAATGTGCACGACGCGTGAAACCGCCGCGAGCGTCGCCTTGAGGTCCTTGCAAAAGGCCGGCACGACGATGACGCGAAAGTTCTCCTTGTCCTCGGCAACCACCCTGCCGATGCGGTCGTAGATCGAGCCGCGCGCGGGCGCCACGAGCTGCATGGTCATGCGGTTCTCGTCCGACAGCAGCCGGTATTCGGAGGTGTCGAGGATCTGCAATTGGCGGAGCCGCCACAGCAGCAGCCCGAACAACCCCGCCTGGCCGCCCGCGATCAGAACGGCTCGCCGGGAGAACCGGCGGCGGAGCTTGAGCGCGACCTCGCGCATTCTGTCGTCGCGCGAGGCCTTCAGGTCCACCTCCCGTAAATGATGCGCCGGCCGGGCTTGAGCCGCCCGCGCTTGATCCAAAGCAGGCCGTGCAGCACGACCGGGAAAAGCGCGATGGAGGCGAGCGCGCCGAAGGCGATCGGCCACAGATCGATCCAGCGAAGGAAATAGAGCGAGGCGATCAACCAGCCGAGGCTCGCGACAATGACGGCAACGGCAGCCCAAACCAGCCAAATCCGCTTCAGGTCATGTCCGTCGCTGAGCGGCGGCGTCAAACCGCCGGCGATGGCGCCCGTCAAGGTCATAACCGCCCAGAAGCCGAGCGGTCCCCCGCTCGTCACGTCGGTCAGAAGGCCAAGTAGCATGGCGACGTAAGGCTGGAGATCGGAGCCTGGAAGCACGCGCCAGCAGAACACCATCATCACCACGACGAGCGGCAGGATGAAGGTCGCGTCAGCCGGAAGCCCCCACGGTACCGCGGTCGCCAACACCGCAAACAGCACCGAGAGAACTGGCAGGGACGCGTTCATGGCTGGGCTTGCGCAATGCCTTCGGTCTGGGGCGCGTCGCCCGCGGCTCCGGCATGCTTGACTGGACTGGCTTGGTCGATGGCGGCGCTCGGCGCGGATATCGCCTCAGGCGCTTGCTGGTCTTCAGGCACCGCCGAGAGCGCTCGATCCACCTGACCAGAGGGCGCATCGGCACTGATCAAAGTCGGCGTGTCGAAGAACAGCACGCTCACCACATCGAGCGAGCTCAGCTCGGCATGCCGCCTGACCTTGAAGGCGCCCCCGGCGCCAGTCACAACGCCGACCCGCAAGCCGCGCGGCAGCACGCCGTCGCTGCCGGAGGTGTAAACCTCGTCGCCAGCGTAAATCGATGCGCCGTCGGGCAGGAACTCGAGCTTGAGCTCGGCGCTGTTGTCGCCCGAGACGAGCGCGCGAATGCCCGCGGGCCCCACCAAGACCGGAATGCGGCTATTGAGGTCGCTCAGCAGAAGTACCCGGGCGACCGAGGAACCGGCATCGACAGTGCGGCCGATCAATCCGTCGCCGTTGATCACCGCGTAGCCGACCCGTACGCCGTCGTCGCGCCCGAGATTGATCAGGGCGCTGCGCAGGAACGGACCGCGCGCATCGGCGATGACGCTACCGGTGAGGTAGTGCAAGGCCGGCTCATCGACCGCATTCAGCAGCAAGCGGAGATGGGAGACGTTGCGCTCTAGCAATTTGGCACGCCATTCCCATTGTTTGAGTTGATCGTTCTCGGCCCTCAGCCGGTCGATCTCCTCCACCATGCCGACATAAGAGCGCACGCGCCTCAACGCATGACGCCCCATAATGGCCGGCGCCGCCGCGGCTTCGAGCAAGGGCGCGCTCAGATCGATAAAGTGGTCGCGCAGGTCGATGACGGCGTTGTGGCCAATGCGGCTCAGCACCAGCAGCACGATGCAAAGGAAGTAGAGAGTGAAATTCAGTAGTTCACCGGGGGCCCGCCAGGATCGGCGTGGCCTCGGCTTGAACGGTGAACTTTGCCGGCGCATTCCTGCGTCTTCCTCAGAGGGGCGCTAACGCCACCCCTCTCCATCCTGAGGCTTGCGCAGCCAGCAAGCCTCTCCCCGCTATGGCCGGCTCATGGCTTGATCAAAAAACCCGCCATGGTGTCGAGCTGCTCCAGGGCCTTGCCGGTCCCGCGCACGACGCAGCGCAAGGGGTCCTCGGCGATCCTGAACTTCACGCCAGTTTCTTGTGTGAGCCTGACATCGAGCTTTTCCAGAAGCGCGCCGCCACCGGTCAGCCAGATGCCTGAATCGCAGACATCGGCGGTGAGCTCCGGCGGCACGTCGGCAAGCGCGTGCCGGATGCCGCCCACGATCTGCTGGATCGGCAGCGTCAGGGCTTCGGCGATGTCATGCGACTCGAGGCTGATCTCGCTCGGGAAGCCGCGCTGCAAATCGCGGCCCTTGATGTGGATCGGTACGCGGTGGCCATTCGACTTGGCGACGGCGCAGCCGGACTCCTTCTTGATCGCCTCGGCGCTGGTTGCGCCCATCAGCAAATTGTATTTGAAGCGCACATAATTGACGATCGCCTCGTCGAAGGCATTGCCGGCGCTGCGCACCGAGCGCGAATAGAGCACGCTGCCCATCGAGAGCACGGCGATGTCGGTGGTGCCGCCGCCGATATCGACGATCATCGAGCCGCGCGCTTCCGAGATCGGCAGGCCGGCGCCGATCGCCGCAGCAACCGGCTCCTCGATGAGAAACACGCGCCTGGCGCCGGCCGACAGCCCGGCTTCATGCACCGCGCGGCGCTCGAC
>JBAUOI010000017.1:0-2268 GCA_049579665.1 Methyloceanibacter sp. | reverse complement strand
GTCCACCGGCACGGTCAACGCGGTCTCGCCGGCAATGGCGATCTCGCGGCAGCCCGGCGCATCGGTCGCAACCATGGCGCGGCCACAAGCGGCCGCCTCGAGCAGGCTCTTCGGCAGGCCCTCGCGGCGCGAGGCGAGCACGGCGAAATGCGCGCGGGCCCAGACCTCCTTGATGTCGGCGACATGGCCGAGCCAATGAATGCCATAAAGGCTCGCGAATTCGCGGAGCTGCTCCGGGGCGAGCGAGCCTGGATTCTCCTTGTCGCAATCGCCGGCGAGCAGCAATTGCAGCGGAGCGCCCTGCTTGTTGAGGCGCGAGAAAGCATCGATCAGCGTCAGCACGCCTTTGTCGGCAAGCATGCGCCCGACATAGGCCGCGGTCACCGGCGGCGGCGGCTCGGGCAGCGGCGTGAGCTTCTCGGTGTCGACTCCCGATCCCGGAATGAGCATGACGGTCTCGGCAGGAACGCCGAGACCGAGCACAAAGGCGCGGTCGTCGGGATTTTGCACGACGGTGCGGCTCCGCCCCCGCCGCAGCAGGCGGGACAGGGCATAGCGCACCGCTTTGCGCGTCAGCCCGCTGACGCGCGCCTCGCCAATGAACAGCGTGCCCAACCCCGTCAGGCTGTTGACTACCGCGGTGTTGGAAAAGCCGAGGCTCGCCGTGGTGCCGAGCAGCACCGGCTTCAGCGAGACGTTGTGCTGGAACTGGGGCTTCAGCGCACGGATGAGGCGCCGCAACGCGAGAATCGCCGAGACGCTGCCGCGCGGCGAGAGGCTGCCCCGGCTCCAATCGAGCGCATGCGGGACAAAACCTTCCCTGACGATGCCGGCTTCGCTATGCTTGATCCGGGTCGCCACATGTACTTCAAATCCCGCCTCCTTGGCCGCGCGGGCCATCGGCAGCCGATTCGACAGGAAATACCAGTCCTCGGTGACGACGTAGAGGATGCGCGGGGTCATCAGCGAGGCTTGTATCAGCGCTGTGGCCTAGGCGGAACAGCGGGCGGCGAAAAGCGCCGCGAAGCCAGGCAATCCTGCCTTTTTCTCAATGTTGCCGCTTTTGCACCCTTCCTCTGGCGGCGAAGATTCGCTATCTTCTGCTTCGGCTGACGCAGAGCAGCTTCGGGGGATTTGCCATGAAATATCTCGCTCTGGTTCTGGCTACTTGCGCCGTGGCGGCGATTGCCGCACCCGAGCCTGCGCGCGCCTTCGACATCCAGGGGCAGAACGCCACCGTGCCGGAGGCCGTCGAGCCTTTCAGCTCTCTGTTCCCCGAATCTATTGATTCGAACGACGTAAAGGGAAGCTCGCTGGCGCTGCCCTATATTGGCAAGAGCGACAGCTCCAGCTTCATTTCCGATTACGGGAACATGATCGCGATCCCGGGACCCGGCAACGACAAGCCCGCCCCGGCCTGGGCCTATCGTTAGGCCGTCTCGATATTTTTCGCTGTGGGATGTCTGACGGCGGCGGTCTGAGGCCGCGCCCGGGCGGCGCGGCTATTCTTTCGGGGCGTCCGGCTCCGCCTCCGCGCCCACTTTAGCGCCGAGCTTGGCCCCGATCGTTTCCTCTTGAAGATCGAAATTTTCCAAGAGCTCGCGGGTCACCAGCTCGAAGCCCAGCAGCTGGGCGAAATCAATCCTGTCAGGCTTTTGCATGTCGCACCCCAAAGGTTCGCAAGCAATGAGCTTATCAAAACAGGAGAGTTTGGCGAGCGATCCGAAGTGTCACACGCCGGAAATTAATCTCCCTCGCGGCCCAAAGGCCGGCGGGAGTGGATCCGTGCAAAGTAAACCCCGACCGAGGAGTACCCGGCCGGGGCTGGCATTGCCGGAGAGATAGATAGTGCAGAGATCAAGTAATCGGGGTTATCCCGTCACTTAACCGAGCTTCAAGGGCTCTGACACGACGGCTTTCTCGTGATGTCCGACACAGCCACCGAGGCTGAGCGCAGCCGAGACGATGATCGCGCAAGCTATAAAGACACGCATGGCTTATCCCCCATTCGCAGCGTTTGTATGGGTAGACCATAGCCGCTTTTGCCCGAGAAAGCTGTGACACTTGGGACACAGGTGGCAGCGAAAAGAAGGGGAGCGCCCCTCTGAAATCCATTGAAAAAGGGCGCCGGCCGAACCCGACGCCCTTGCGTTCAGTCGATCGCGCGCCCCGCAGCAAAGACGGCAATCCAGCGATTCTATGGGCAGATCATTTTCCACCGGCCCAGAATGCCCTGCTTCCAGAAGCAGCTCGGCCTGACCGGCGGGC
>JBAUOI010000016.1:0-5740 GCA_049579665.1 Methyloceanibacter sp. | reverse complement strand
GCCGCCAGCCCGTGGGCCTCGGCTTCCTCGCCCGAAAAAGGCAGAAGCGTTTTTCGCCGCGCGTCGGCCAAGCTCAGATCACCCTAGGGGCTGGACCAGCCTCGCCACCATGTCGCTCATGTCGATACCTTCGGCGCGGGCGGCGAAGGTGAGCGCCATGCGGTGCTTGAGCACCGGCTCGGCAAGCTCGATGACGTCGTCGACGGACGGCGCGAGCCGCCCCTCGATCATGGCCTTGGCGCGGACGGCAAGCATCAGCGCTTGGCTCGCGCGAGGCCCGGGGCCCCAGGCGATCATGTCGTCGAGCTCCTGGTCGATGCCGGTGCCGGGCCGCGCCGAGCGGACGAGCTTCAGGATCGCGTCGACCACCTGATCGCCGACCGGCAGTTGGCGCACCAGACGCTGCGCCACCATCAGCTCCTCGGCGGAGAGGATGGTCTTCAGCGCGCGTTCCTCGACGCCGGTGGTAGCGAACAGCATGCGCCGCTCGGCGGCGATGTCGGGATAGGAAACGTCGATCTGCAACAGGAAGCGGTCGAGCTGCGCCTCGGGAAGGGGATAGGTGCCTTCCTGCTCCAGCGGGTTTTGCGTGGCGAGCACGTGGAAGGGACGCGGCACGTCATGCCTTGTGCCGGCCACGGTGACGTGATGCTCCTGCATCGCTTGCAGCAGCGCGGACTGCGTCTTGGGGCTCGCGCGGTTGATCTCGTCAGCCATCAGCAACTGGGTGAAGATCGGGCCTTGCACGAAGCGGAAGCTGCGGCGGCCGGCGGTCGATTCCTCGAGCACCTCGGCGCCGACGATATCCGACGGCATCAGGTCAGGCGTGAATTGGATTCGCTTGTTCTGAAGCCCGAGCACGGCGCCGAGCGTCTCGACCAGGCTCGTCTTGGCGAGGCCCGGCACGCCGATCAGCAGAGCATGACCGCCGGAAAGCAGCGTGATGAGCGCGAGGTCGATAACACGCTCCTGGCCGAAAATGATGGAGGAGGTCGTCTCGCGCACTTTCTTGATCTTGGCACCAACCTCCTCGATACGATCGACGAGCTGGGTCTCGGTTTGGGCAAGTGTTGTCATGGCTTCAGTTTCGCTCGATCCTGGTGGTAGGGGACTATAGGGCCAAAGGCCGGGCGGAGTAGAAACACTTTGAGAGGCAAATCGGTCACAATCGTGTTGGATCCGGACGCCTTACGCGAGAGTTTGCTCGACGAGCCAAAGATGCGGTTTCAAGCGGCATAGACATGCCTGACCAAGACGAAAGAGACGATTTGGTAGCACCTGCCAAAGGCCACGGCAAACGGCCTTCGGCAGTATTGCCAAACCTTAATCTTTGCGGGGATATCGGGCTGAAAATTGCCCGTGACGGCACTTGGTATTACCAGGGCGGCCCGATCGTGCGGAAGCCGCTGGTCAAGCTGTTCGCCTCGGTGCTCCGGCTCGAGCCAGACGGCCGCTACTACCTCGTCACGCCGGTCGAGAAGGTCTCCATCGAGGTCGAGGATCTGCCTTTTGTCGCGGTGGAGATGCGGCGCGAGGGCAGCGGCGAGGCGCAGCGCCTCAGTTTCGTGAGCAATGTGGATGAGGTGGTGACGGCCGGGCCCGAGCACGCCATCGGCTTTCAGCCCGGACCAAAAGGAAGTTTCACGCCCTATGTCGTCATGCGCCGCGGGTTGAAGGCGCGGCTTGCCAGGCCGGTCTATTACGAGCTCGCCGGCTTGGCGGTCGAGCCTCAAGCGCGAGGGCCGGGGGTTTGGAGCGCGGGGGTGTTCTTCCCGTTTCTGCCGGCGGAGGGCTTGCAGGGCGGCTGAGACCGCGTCGCGCTCGCTTTGCGGGGCAAGCGCCGCTATGGTGCGGACGCATTTTCCGGGACAGAGGCCCGAGCCCCTCGATGTTGCGCATTGCGCTGATCGACATCCTTCTCTTCGCGCTGCCCTTTTTGCTCTATGCGGCCTATATGATCGCAGCGAAAGGCGCTGCGCCCTCGAGCCTGTGGCAGGGCGCGCCGATTTTTTGGCTATTGGCCGCGGGATGCGGACTTCTGCTGGTCGTCATGGCGACGGTGATTCAGTTCTCGGGCGGGGAGCCCGGCGGCACCTACCATCCGCCGGTCATCGAGAATGGCGTGGTCAAGCCCGGCGAGATTGACTGAGGCGGAAGTCCGATGACCGAGCACGCCGCCAAGCGCGCCGCGACGCCGCCTCCGTCACTCAAGGACGCCGCGTGGCTGCAACAAGCCGAGACAAAGCGCGTGTTCGCCGCGCTCGCCGGTCCGGGCATCGAGACGCGCGCGGTCGGCGGCGCGGTGCGCAATACGCTGCTCGGCCTGAAGGTGGACGAGGTCGATTTCGCCACCACGGCGTTGCCCGAGAAGGTGATGGCGCTCGCGCGCGGCGCCGACCTCAAGGCGGTCCCCACCGGGATCGAGCATGGCACGGTGACGGTCGTGGCGGGCGGCGTACCCTTCGAGGTGACCACGCTCCGGCGCGACGTCGAGACCTACGGCCGGCACGCGGTGGTCGCCTTCACGGAGGACTGGCGGGAGGACGCGCGCCGTCGCGACTTCACGCTCAACGCGCTATATGCCGGGAGCGACGGGGAGCTGTTCGATCCGCTCGGCGGCTATGCCGATCTTGCCGCGGGGCGCGTGCGCTTCATCGGCGATGCGGAGGCGCGCATCAAGGAAGACTATCTCCGCATCCTGCGCTTCTTTCGCTTCAACGCCTATTACGGCAAAGGTCCGCTCGACGCGGCAGGACTTGCCGCTTGCGTTCGGCTCCGCGCGGGACTCGATCAGCTCTCGGCCGAGCGTGTGGCAAGCGAGTTGCGTAAACTGCTGGTGGCGCCGCAGGCGGTGCGCGCCGTCGAGGCGCTGTTCGATTACGGGCTGCTCACCCAGTTGCTCGGCGGCGTGCCGCGTCTGATGCGCTTCGCCAGGTTGGTTGCCGCCGAAGAGGCACTCGGGCTTCCGCCGGACCCGGCGCTCAGGCTCGCGGCGCTCGCCGTGTTCGTGAAGGAGGATGCTGAGCGGCTTGCCGCGCGCTTGCGTCTCTCCAACAACGAGCTGGCGGTGCTTACGCTTGGCACCGAGGATCACGCGGCGGCCGAGCTTCCCGACGAGGCGGCGGCCAAGCGGGCGCTCTATCGGCTCGGGCCTTGTAGCTTCGAGGCGCATGTGCTGCTCGCTTCGGCGGACGCCGGCATTCAACCCGACGACCAGACCTGGCGGCGGGCGCTGCGGCTTGCCGACCGCTGGGACGTGCCGGAGTTTCCCTTGCGTGGGCCTGACATCATGGCGCTCGGCGAGGTGAAGGGCCCAGCCATCGGCGAGATCCTGCGCCAAGTCGAGGCCGAGTGGGTCGCCGGCGGGTTCGCGGCTTCGCGCGAGGTGCTGCTTGCGCGCGCCGCCGAGCTCAGCCGAAAATCATCCAAGCCAGACCGATAAGCGTCGCGGCCAAGGCGAGCGTAACTGGCATCGCGGCGATCTCGATCAGCACATCGCGGCCGCGCTCGTCGCCGGTTGCGGTGCTCACCGTGCCGTCGAGAAACTCGCGGAAACTCGTCCGTTTGGTCGGCCAGCGCGGGTCGCCCCGGCTATAGGTCGCGGTGAACAGGAACAGCGTGAAGAAGATCACGAAGAACAGCGTGACGATCACCAGCAGATAGTCGATCTCCGCGCCGTGGGCGAAGGCGAGCCAGGTCACCGCGATGAACCAGAGTGCCGCTGCGATAGCGGTCTCGATGGCGATGGGATGGACGCCGAGACTCGCGGGGGCTTGCTCCTGATTTGTGGACTCGGCGTCGGGTTTGGACTTAGGAGTCAACATCGGACTCTCCCGATTTGCCGGTAGTGCTTCCCGTCCAAAGAGGATGCCTGCACAACGCGGGAGCGGGGCAATTCCGCCTCAGGCAATTCGACGCGGGGGGTGTGACGCGCTGCCCTAGTCGAGCCGCTCGATCAGCGCCATGGCCGCGGCAGGCGCGCGCAGCTTTCCTTCATGAATGAAGTAGATGAAGGTGTCGCGCGGCTTGGCATCAGGCTTTGTCGCGGCAACGACGCGTGGCAAATCTTCCGGCACGCCGCCCTTCGCCCAGATCTTGGCGCGAGTGGCCCAGGCGTCCAGGTCCTTGGGCTTGTAAGCAGCTTCCAGCGCGTCGTCGCCGCGTTGCAGCCGGGCATAGACCACATCGCCGGTGAGGTCGGCGATCGACGGCCAGGTCTCGGCGTCGGTGAACGCGATGCTGGTACCCGTGTCACGCATGAGCTTGACGAACGGCAGCGTCGCGAAGCTCGCATGGCGCGCCTCGATCACATGGTTGAGCTTGAGCCCGTCGAGCTCGCGCGGAAGATGGTCGAGGAAGCGCGCGAAATCGTCGGCCTCGAATTTCTTGAATGGCGCGAATTGCCATAGCACGGGCCCGAGCTTCTCGCCCAGCTCGGCGAGGCCGGAGGCTAAGAAGCGCTTGATGAAGTTCCCGGTCTCGGCGAGCAACTTCTGTTGCGTAACGAGGCGCGGGCCCTTCACCGAGAACTTGAACCCGTCCGGTGCGGCCGCCGCCCATTTGCGAAAACTTGCCGGGCTTTGCAGCCGGTAATGCGTAGCGTTGATCTCGATGGTGGTGAGGCGGCTTGCCGCGTAGGCGAGCTCGTCGGCCTGCTTCAGGCCCTTTGGGTAGAACACGCCTCGCCACGGCGCATAGAGCCACCCGCCAACGCCGACACGGATACAGCCTGACGGCCCCACCTGCTTCCTCGCCATTGAACGACTCCCTGTGATGACCGCGAAGGCGGGCATCCAGTAACCACCGAGGTGGCGATAACGCGAAGGTCTGTGATTACTGGATTGCCCGGTCAAGCCGGGCAATGACAATGCGCGATTTGAAGAGCTCGGGCAAAAGCAAAGAGCCGCGCCCAAAGGCGCGGCTCGATTTAGGCGATTCGTTTGAATCGGTTAGGCGACTTGGCTCAGAAGTCCATGTCGCCCATGCCGCCACCGCCGGGAGGCATCGCGGGCGCTTTCTTCTTCGGCTTTTCGGCCACCATCGCCTCGGTGGTGATGAGGAGGCCAGCGACCGACGCCGCATCCTGCAACGCGGTGCGCACGACCTTGGCGGGGTCGATCACACCCTGCTTGACGAGATTGCCGTATTCGCCGGACGCGGCGTTGAAGCCGAAGGAATAATCCTCTTTGTCGAGGATCTTGCCCAAGACCACGGCACCGTCCTCGCCGGCATTCTCGGCGATCTGGCGGGCGGGCGCTTGCAGGGCGCGGCGCACGATATTGACGCCGACCTTCTGGTCCTCATTGGCGGTGTTGATCCTGTCGAGCACCTTCTGAGTGCGGATCAGCGCCACGCCGCCGCCGGGCAAGATACCTTCCTCGACAGCCGCGCGGGTCGCGTTCAGAGCATCGTCGACGCGATCCTTCCGCTCCTTCACTTCGACCTCGGTCGAGCCGCCGACCTTGATCACGGCGACGCCGCCGGCGAGCTTGGCCAGACGCTCTTGCAGCTTCTCCTTGTCGTAGTCGGAACTGGTGTCCTCGATCTGCTGGCGGATCTGGGCGACACGCGCCTCGATGTCGGCCTTCTTGCCGGCACCGTCGACGATGGTGGTGTCATCCTTGGTGATGACCACCTTCTTGGCGCGACCGAGCATGTCGAGCGTGACACTCTCGAGCTTGATGCCGAGATCCTCGGAGATCACCTGACCGCCGGTGAGCACGGCGATGTCCTGCAACAT
>JBAUOI010000015.1:0-12735 GCA_049579665.1 Methyloceanibacter sp. | reverse complement strand
GCTCGGAACTGTGCGGGCGCAATCACGCTTTCATGCCGATCGCGGTTCGTGTCGTGTCGGAAGCCGAATTCGCCGATTGGCTCGCCCAGACCCAACCCGCAGCCTCTCTCGTTGGCGCGGGTAAGGTGGCCGCGGCCCAGGAGTAAACGCAAACCCGCTCCCGCGCGGGAGCGGCGACGGTCGCCTCAAGCAAGCAACGCAAGACAGAGAAGAAACAAGGAAGACAGCCATGGCACATAGCGCCCATGCCGAAGCAGCCCATCACGACGAGCATCCGACCTTCATCCGGCGCTGGCTGTTCTCGACCAACCACAAGGACATCGGCACGCTGTATCTCATCCTGGCGATGATCGGCGGCATCGTCGGCGGCCTGCTGTCGATGGGCATGCGCATGGAGCTCATGGAGCCCGGCATGCAGATTTTCGGCAATCCGGAGATGTTCAACGTTTTCGTGACGGCGCACGGGCTGATCATGGTGTTCTTCATGGTCATGCCCGCCACCCTGGGCGGGTTCGGCAACTGGATGGTGCCGCTGATGATCGGCGCACCCGACATGGCCTTCCCGCGACTGAACAACATCTCCTTCTGGTTTGTGGCTGCCGCCTTCGTGCTGCTTGTGATCTCCCTGTTCGTGCCTGGACCTCCCGGAACCAACGGCGTGGCCGGCGGCTGGACCATGTATGCGCCGCTGTCCAGCAAGGGCACGCCCGGACCCGCCGTGGACTTCGCCATCCTGGCGCTGCATCTCGCCGGCGCCTCCTCGATCCTCGGCGCCATCAATTTCATCACCACCATCTTCAACATGCGCGCGCCGGGCATGACGCTGCACAAGATGCCGCTGTTCGTCTGGTCGGTGCTGGTGACCGCCTTCCTGTTGCTCTTGTCGCTGCCGGTGTTGGCCGGCGCCATCACCATGTTGCTGACCGACCGCAATTTCGGCACGGCGTTCTATGACTCCGCGCATGGCGGCGATCCGCTGCTCTGGCAGCATCTGTTCTGGTTCTTCGGCCACCCGGAAGTGTACATCCTCATCATTCCCGGCTTCGGCATGGTGAGTCAGATCGTCTCCACCTTTTCCCGGAAGCCGGTGTTCGGTTATCTCGGCATGGCCTACGCCATGGTCGCCATCGGCCTGATCGGCTTCGTGGTGTGGGCGCATCACATGTACGCCGCGGGCATCAGCGCGAACACGCAAGCCTATTTCGTGTTCGCCACCATGGTCATCGCGGTGCCCACTGGCGTGAAGATCTTCTCCTGGATCGCCACGATGTGGGGCGGCTCGATCAGTTTCCGCACGCCGATGCTGTGGGCGCTTGGCTTCATTTTCCTGTTCACGATCGGCGGCGTCACCGGCGTCGTGCTGTCAAATGCTGGCGTCGATCGCTCGATGCACGACACCTATTACGTGGTGGCGCATTTCCATTACGTGTTGTCGCTAGGCGCCGTGTTCTCCATCTTCGGTGCTTGGTACTACTGGTCGCCGAAGATGACCGGCTACATGTACTCCGAGACGATCGGCAAGCTGCATTTCTGGCTGATGTTCATCGGCGCCAACCTGGCCTTCTTCCCGCAGCACTTCCTCGGCCTTGCCGGCATGCCGCGCCGTTACGCGGACTATCCGGATGCGTTCGCCGGCTGGAACTTTGTCTCCTCCATCGGCTCCTACATCGCCTTTGCCGGCTTCTTGGTCTTCCTCTACGGCATCATCAATCAGTTTGCGCGCAAGGTGCAGGCACCGGCCAATCCTTGGGGCGTGGGCGCCACGACGCTGGAATGGACGCTGCCCTCGCCGCCGCCCTTCCACACCTGGGAGACGCTGCCGCGCGTCAAATAGAGACAGACGCTTGGAGGCTCGGGAACTCCCGAGCCTCACGGCAATCGAAGTGAGTGAGCATGGCTGACGTCGCATATTCTCCAAGGGCCGGGACGGTCGAAGCCGATACCGGCGGCGACGTCGCCGATTATTTCGCACTGATGAAGCCACGAGTGATGTTCCTCGTGGTGTTCACCGCTCTCGTCGGCCTCGTCGCGGCGCCGGGCTCGATGCATCCCGTGCTCGCCATCGCCTCGCTGATCTGCATCGCGACCGGGGCCGGCGCCTCTGGCGCACTCAACATGTGGTACGACGCCGATATCGACGCGGCGATGGCGCGAACCGCCGCGCGCCCGGTGCCGCGCGGTCGGGTGAGTCCGGAGGAAGCGCGCTCGTTCGGCACGGTGCTGGCGCTTGGCTCCGTACTCTGCCTCGGCCTGATGGCGAATTGGCTCGCCGCCGCGCTGCTCGCGCTCACCATCGCCTTTTATGTTTTCGTCTACACCATGTGGCTCAAGCGGACGACGCCGCAGAACATCGTCATTGGGGGCGCTGCCGGCGCCTTTCCGCCGATGATCGGCTGGGCCGCGGCCGGAGGTGGCATCAGCCTCGACTCCGTCGTGCTGTTTTTGATCATCTTCGTCTGGACGCCGCCGCATTTCTGGGCACTGGCTCTGCTCAGAACGCGCGACTATGCGAAAGCCGGTATCCCCATGCTGCCGGTGGTCGCCGGCGCCGACGCCACTCGGCTACAGATCCTGGTCTACAGCCTGATCCTCGCGCCACTCGGCATGGTGCCCGCCATCATCGGCCTTGGCGGCACGCTTTACATGATCGTCGCCTCGATCCTCGGCTCGCTGTTCGTGGTCATGGCCTTCGACTGCTATCGGGAGAGGGAAGGGGAAGCGGCCGACCGCGCCGCCAAGAACCTGTTTGCCTATTCCGTGCTTTACTTGTTCCTCCTGTTCGCGGTGCTTCTCGTCGAGCAGGGTTTCGGCATTGACGGCAGTAATTTGCCGTCGCTTCGGGCGTTGTGATGCAAGATGCGGAAAAGGAGCGCCAGCGCCGTCAACGCATGCGATCTGTGGCCATCGCCTGGATTCTGGCGGCGCTCGTGGTGCTGTTCTTTATCGTCACCATTGTCAGGCTCGGCGGCAACGTCGCCGTCCGGCCGCTGTGAGCTCATGCCATGAGCGATATTGAACACAAGCATAAGGCAAAGCGCCGCGATGGCGCCGTCGCGCTGGCTCTTGTCGGCCTGGTCGCCGGCATGACCGGGCTCGCCTTCGCTTCGGTGCCGCTCTACCGCATGTTCTGTCAGGCGACCGGCTATGGTGGCGTGCCGCAGCGTGCCGAGCATGCCTCGAACGAGATCCTCGATCGCACCATCCGCATCCGCTTCGACGCCAATGTCGATCCTGCTCTGCCTTGGACCTTCGCTCCAGACAAGCGTGTGATCGATGTCAAGATTGGCGAGACGACGCTCGCCTTCTTCAAGGCCTCGAACACTTCGAATGCGCCGCTGAGCGGCACCGCCGTCTTCAACGTCGTGCCCGAACTGGCCGGGCGCTACTTCACCAAGATCGAGTGCTTCTGCTTCAAGCAGCAGACGCTTGCCGCCGGCGCGAGCGTGGAGATGCCGGTGACCTTCTTCGTCGATCCCAAGATCGTCGACGACGAGGACACCAAGAACATCTCGGAGATCACCCTGTCTTATACCTTCTATCGCACCGGCGAGGACGCGGCCGCCGCCGGGCCCGCCGCCGGTAATTCGGGATCGTGATTGATTGAGGCGGGCCGCCGCCTCGACAAGAATGGGAGGAAACGGAGCGAACCATGGCTGAAGCGCACGCCAAACCACAACATGACTATCATCTCGTCGATCCGAGCCCGTGGCCGCTGGTGGGAGCCGTCGGCGGGCTGACTCTCGCCATCGGCGCCATCATGTATTTCATTTCGAAGAAAGCCGGCGATCCGAATCTCTGGTACGTGCTCCCTGGCCTGCTGATCGTCATCATCACCCTGTTCGGCTGGTGGCGCGACGTAATCAAAGAGGCGCATGAGGGCTACGAGACGCCGGTGGTGCAGCTGCATTTGCGCTACGGCATGATCCTGTTCATCGCCTCCGAGGTGATGTTCTTCGTCGCTTGGTTCTGGGCCTATTTCGACGCGGCGCTCTACCCTGACGAGGCGATCACCTATGCCCGCACCCAAGTGCTTGGCGGGCAGTGGCCGCCGATCCCCAGCGCCGACACCGATATCGCCGGGCTCGGCAGCTTCAAACACACTTTCGATCCCTGGGGCCTACCTTTCGTCAACACGCTGATCCTGCTCACCTCGGGCACCACGGTGACCTGGGCGCACCACGCGCTGCTCGAGAATGATCGCCGGGGTCTCGTGCTGGGGCTCGCCTGCACCGTCGTGCTCGGCATCTTGTTCACCACCTGCCAGGCCTATGAGTACATGCATGCCGGCTTCGGATTCGCCAACCACATCTACGGCTCGACCTTCTTCATGGCGACCGGCTTCCACGGCTTCCATGTCATCGTCGGCACCATCTTTCTCACCGTGTGTCTGATCCGGGCGATCCGTGGCGACTTCACGCCGAAGCAGCATTTCGGCTTCGAGGCTGCCGCCTGGTATTGGCACTTCGTCGACGTGGTCTGGCTGTTCCTGTTCACCTGCATCTATGTGTGGGGAGCGGGCAGCGCGCCGGGACATTAGCGGCGACGCTTGCGTAGACTTTGCGGGCGGCCGCTCGCGGCCGCCCCTTCGCATTTGGAGGAACGAGATGGGCGATAGAGCGATGAGCCGGGACGCGCCGTCACTGGGATCGACGCTGTGGACGGGGATCCTCGGCCGCTGCCCATCCTGCCACCGCGGTAAGCTTTTTTCCGGCTATCTCACGCTCGCTCCCAAATGCAATGTTTGCGGGCTGGATTATAGCTTTGCCGATTCCGGCGACGGACCCGCCGTCTTCGTTATTCTCGTCACGGGCTTCGTGGTGACGGGCCTCGCTTTGTTCACCGAGATGCGCTACGCCCCGCCTTATTGGCTGCATGCGGCGCTATGGGGCCCGCTCGCCATCATCCTGCCTCTCATTCTGCTTCGGTCGTTCAAGGGCATGCTGATCGCGCTCCAGTTCAGGAATAAGGCCGAGCCGGGCAAGCTCGTCTCGAAATAGGCTGCCCCGATGCAGACGAAAAGCCTGGTCGGGTTCACGTCCCTGATGCTTGCCGCCTTCGCGCTGCTGATCGGACTTGGCGTCTGGCAGCTCAAGCGGCTGCACTGGAAAGAAGGGCTGATCGCCGAGATCGAGACGCGCACCAAGGGCGAGCCCATCAGCCTCGACCAGGCAATCGCCAGCGCCCGCGAGGGGAAGGACCCGAGCTATTACCGGGTCAAGGTCGAGGGGCGCTTCGATCATGCCAAGGAGCTTTATCTCTATGCCGTGTCTGAGGGAAGGGTGGGCTGGCACGTCATCACCCCGTTCAGGACCGATGACGGCGCGGTCGTGTTGATCGATCGCGGCTTCGTGCCGGACGAACTGAGGAACCCCGCTTCGCGCGTCAAAGGCGAGCTGGACGGCCCGGTCGCCGTGACGGGGATCGTGCGCATGCCGGAAACCCAAGGCGCATTCACTCCCGACAATGAAATCGGTGCCAATCGCTGGTTCTGGCGCGATCTGCTTGCCATGGCGCGCTCGATAGGCGCCCCTCTTGTCGCGCCCTTTTACCTTGAGGCCGAGAAGAGCGATGTTCCGGGCGGTTGGCCTGAAGGCGGCCAGACCCGGCTCGATTTCCCCAACAACCATCTGGAATATGCCCTGACCTGGTTCCTGCTCGCCGCTGGCCTGCTCACCGTCTACGGGCTCTACGTTCGCAGTCTTTACCGGCCAAGCCGTCCTTTAGAATAAGCCCTTGCTCCTGTTGCGGGCGGACGCGGGCGCAGTTAGGGTCGCGGCGAGAAAACCCCCATTTCCTGCCAGAAGAGGCTTGTCGTGAAGTTTGTCTCAACGCGGGGCGAAGCGCCGGCGCTTTCCTTTGAAGGCGCGCTGCTTGCCGCGCTCGCGCGCGACGGCGGCCTGTTCATGCCGGAGGCGTGGCCCAAGCTTGAGCCGAACGCGATCGCCGGGCTCGCCGGCCTCGATTATGCCGATGCCACCTATCGCGTGATGCGGCCTTTCCTGGAGGGCGATCCTTGCCTCGCCGATCTAGAGACCGTGCTTGAGGAGGCCTATGGCAGCTTCCATCATCCTGCCATCGCTCCCTTGCGTCAGATCGCGCCGAACAGCTTCATCCTCGAGCTGTTCCATGGGCCGACGCTCGCCTTCAAGGATCTCGCCATGCAGGTGGTGGCGCGACTGATGAACCGGGCGCTGTTGCGCAAAGGCGCGCACGCGACGGTGATCGGGGCGACCTCTGGCGACACCGGCGCGGCGGCGATCGAGGCGTTTCGCGGGCTCGAGGCGATCGACATTTTCATCCTGCATCCGAAAGGCCGCATCAGCGACGTGCAGCGCCGCCAGATGACGACCGCGACGGAGGAGAACGTCCACAACATCGCCGTCGAAGGCACCTTCGATGACTGCCAGGGCATCGTAAAGAGCCTGTTCGCGGATCTTGCGCTGAGGGACCGTCTCGAGCTGACCGGCATCAACTCGATCAACTTCGCTCGCATCCTCGCCCAGATCGCTTATTACTTCACCGCGGGCGTCAGCCTCGGCGCGCCCTACCGGCCGGTCGCCTTCACCGTGCCCACTGGAAATTTCGGTGATATTTTCGCGGGTTACGCGGCGCGGGCGATGGGCCTTCCGGTCGCGCGCCTCGTTATTGCCACGAACCTCAATGACAGTCTTCCCCGCGCCTTAAGCTCCGGTATTTACGAGCCAAAAGGCGTGATCGCCACCTCTAGCCCGAGCATGGACATCCAGCTTGCCAGCAATTTCGAGCGGCTTCTGTTCGAGCTTGCCGGCCGCGATCCCGCGCGGGTGAGGTCGCTGATGGGGGAATTGCGCAAGTCGGGGGCTTTCCGGCTGAACGAGACCGAGCTTGCCGGCTTGAGGGAGCTGTTCAGCGCGCATGCGATCGGCGAGCATGAGACGGAGATGACAATTCGCGGCCTGGTGGAAGAGACGGGCGCACTTGTCGATCCGCATACCGCTGTCGCCGTCGCCGCCTCGCGCGAGGAAAGCGGGCTTGGGGCGATCCCCATGGTCGTGCTGTCGACGGCACATCCCGCCAAATTCCCCGAAGCGGTCGAGCGGGCTTGCGGCCGCGTGCCGGAGCAGCCCGAGCGCTTGCGGCTGAGACTCGGCCAGCATGAGCGCTGCGCCATGCTCCCCAACGATTTTGCTGCCGTCGCGAACTTCATCGAAACCAATGCGCGGGCCGGCGGCAAGAGCGCGGCAAAGGGCAAGCGCCGAGCAGAGGTGCGCGCGTGAGCGTCGAGCGGTCAGAGCTTGCGAATGGCCTCACCGTGGTGAGCCATTCCATGGCCGAGGTCGAGACGGTATCGCTCGGCATCTGGGTGGGCGCCGGCAGCCGCAGCGAGACGGAAGGCGAGCACGGCGTCGCCCATTTCCTGGAGCACATGGCCTTCAAGGGGACCGCGCGGCGGAGCGCCAAGGACATCGCCGAGGAGATCGAGGCGGTCGGCGGCGATCTCAACGCCGCGACCGGCGTCGACTCGACCGCCTATTACGCGCGTGTGCTGCGCAAAGACCTCGCGCTCGCGCTCGACATTTTGAGCGACATCATCGTATCGCCGCGCTTCGATCGCGGCGAACTCGCGCGGGAGCGCGACGTCATTCTGCAAGAGATCGCCGCGGCGTTGGACTCGCCGGAGGACATCGCCTTCGACCTGGTGCAGGAGGCGGCGTTTCCCGACCAGCCGGTGGGCCGTCCGATCCTCGGCACGGCCGAGAGCGTGAGCCGCTTCAAGCGCGCCCATCTCGGGTCCTATCTCTCCGCCCATTACCACGGGCCCAACATGGTGCTGGCTGCCGCCGGCGCCGTCGACCACCAGGCGCTCGTCGCCGAAGCGGAGCGGCGGCTCGGCTCGTTCGATACCCACTCGGGGCCGCAGCCCGAGGGCGCGCTGTATGAAGGCGGCGCGAGGCGCTCCGAGAAGAGCTTCGAGCAAACCCATCTCGTGCTGGCCTTTCAGGCGCCGGCCTACCGTCATCCCGATTATTTCACCGCGCAGATTTGCGCCGGCGCGCTCGGCGGTGGCATGTCCTCGCGCTTGTTCCAGGAGGTGCGTGAGCGGCGCGGGCTCTGCTACGCCATCTATTCCTTCTCCAGCGGGCTCTCCGACAGCGGCATGTTCGCCATCCACGCCGCGGGCGGCCCTGAGCGCGCCCATGAGCTGTTCGCGGTGATCAGGGACGAGCTGGTAAAGGCGGCCGACGAGGGCTTCCGCGAGGACGAAGTCGCCCGTGTCAAGGCGCAGCTTAAAATGGGCCTGCTCACGGGGTTGGAAAGCTCGAGCGCCCGCGTCGAGCAGCTCGCCCGCCAGATCCTGATCCACGGGCGGCCGCTGACCACCGAGGAGCTGATCGAGAAGGTCGAGCAGGTCCAGGCCGCCGACCTGCAAGCCTTGGTTGCGCGCATGCTCTCCTCTCCGCTCAGCCTTGCCACGGTCGGGCCCATTCTTCATGTTGCAAGATTCGATAGGGTGGCGGAAAAATTCACCGTTCCGTCCAGCCGGGCCGCTTGAGATAGGTGTTGAGCCATGGCCTTATTGCGCGCCGCCTCGCCGAGCGATCTTGGACCGGTCATCGAGTCGGACGTTGTCATGTTGCGCACGCCGCAAATGTCCGATTACCCGGCATGGGCGGAGCTTAGGGCGCAGAGTCGCGACTTCCTGACGCCCTGGGAGCCGCTTTGGGCCACTGACGAATTGTCCCGCGCCTCGTTCCGCCGCCGCGTGCGCCATTACCTGCGCGATCTCCGTGAAGATGTCGGCTATGCGCTGTTCATCTTCGCCGCCGCAAGCGGGGACCTGGTCGGTGGGCTGACGCTTTGCAATGTACGGCGGGGCGTCACCCAGTCCTGCACGCTGGGCTACTGGGTTGGCGCCAGATACACCAGGCAAGGCTATATGACGGCCGCCGTTCGCGCGGTCATCCCGTTCGTGTTCGACCAGCTCGAATTGCACCGGCTGGAAGCGGCCTGTTTGCCCACCAACGCGGCCTCGATCGGGCTGCTCGAGAAGACGGGTTTCAAGCGCGAGGGCCTCGCGCGTCGCTATTTGCGGATTAACGGCGTTTGGCAAGACCACCTGCTTTACGCGCTGCTTGATAACGATACGCACCCATAAGCGCGCATGTCGCGAGCCGGCAGGAAGATGGGGGAGGAATGGCGGAGTTGAGCGCCTCAATGCGAGGTGAAGCGGCGCCTTCCTGGAGAGGGAGCGGGCCTGCGGCTTCGCTCGCCTGCGTCCTGTTTGCCGTTCTGCTCCTTCTGCCGATGCCGTTCGCTCACGCCATTGAGGCGATCTCGGTCGAGCCCAATCAGGAAAAGATCGACATCACCGCCAAGGGCGAGCTCTACGAGGGCCGCGGCGACCGGCTGCAAATCGAGACCGCGCCGGGACCCGACGGCTATGTTGGCCGCATGGCGGTGGCAGCCTCCACGCCCGGCACCAATCCGGGTTGGCTGGTCTTTGCGCTTTCCAATCCGACCTCCGAGCGCATCGTGCGCTGGCTGGTCGCGCCGCGTTACACGCTGGCCAATAGCCGCGTATTCTGGCCAGAGCTTGACGCCCCCCGCATCGCCGCTGTCACACCCTCGCTCGGCTTCCGTCCCGAGCCCTTGAAGAGCGACCGCGCCGACATGTACCGGCTCAATCTCGAACCGGGGCAGACCATCACCTTCGCCGCCGAGATGAGCTCGCCGCAAGTGCCGCGGCTCAATCTGTGGGACCCGAACGCCTATCAATCGAAGCAGCAAGACCGCATGCTGTTCAACGGCGTGCTGCTCGGCATCACCGGTCTTCTCGCCATTTTTCTCACCGCGATCTTCGCCGCCAATCACCGGGCCATTTTCCCCGCGACAGCGCTCGTCGCCTGGGCGGCTCTGGCCTATTTCTGCGTCGATTTCGGCTTTTGGAACAAGATCTTCCCGGTAGGCCCGGACCGCACGGCGCTCTACCGCGCGGCGGCCGAAGCAGGGCTCGCCGCGAGCCTTGTGCTGTTCCTCTACACCTTCCTCCGCATCGGGCTTTGGCATGTCTGGATCAGGACCATCTTCTGGGCCTGGATCGCCGCGCAATTCGCGCTGATCTTTCTCGCCATCGTCGATCCGACGGTCGCCTCTGGGCTCGCGCGCGCCTCGCTGGTCGCCGTCGCCGGTATCGGTGCCGGTCTGATCGGTTATTTCGCTCTGCGCGGCCAGGACCGCGCGCTGTCGCTGATCCCGAGCTGGATGCTGTTCATCGTCTGGCTGTTCGGCGCCGCCATGGTCGTGCTCGGCAAACTCTCGGGCGATCTGGTCGTCTCGGGACTTGTCGCGGGGCTGGTGCTCATCCTCGTGCTGCTCGGCTTTACCGTGACACAATTCGCCTTCCGCTCGGGCAGCTCTCCGCTAAGTCTCGGACCGCCCAGCCTGGTGCATATGAAGTCGCTCGCGGTCGACGGCTCCGGCGCCTATGTCTTCCAGTGGAATGCGGGCCGCGATCAGATCACCATCGCCAACGAGGTAGAGCAGGAGCTTGGGCTGGAGCCCGGCGCGCTCAACGTCGCGGTCGAGGACTTTCTCCAACATATGCACGCGGCGGATCGCGAGCGGTTCCGGCTGATGCTGTGGTCGTTGCAGGAAAAGCAGGGTGGCGATCTCCAGACCGATTTCCGCCTGCGCCGCCACGACGGCACTTACCTTTGGTACGATCTCCGCGCGCATGCGGCGCCGAGCGAGAATGCGCGGCTGCTCCGCTGCACCGGGCTCATCCGCGACGTGACCAATCTCAAGCGCTCGCATGAGCGGCTGATCCACGATGCGGTGCATGACAGCCTGACCGGTCTTCCCAACCGCGAGCTGTTCATGGATCGGCTGCAAGGCGCCATCACCCGCGCGCGCGAAGGCCAGGCCAACCGCCCCACTGTGATCTTCATCGACATCGACCGCTTCAAGAACGTGAATAAGAGCTTCGGGCTGGTGATCGGCGACAGCATGTTGCTCACGCTCGGCCGGCGGCTCGGGCGGCATCTGAACGCGCAAGACACTCTGGCGCGGCTCGGCGGCGATCAATTCGCCATCCTGCTGATCTCCGAGAGCGACCCGCATCACGTGGCGACGCTCGCCGAGCGCGTCAGGCGCGCGCTGCGCACGCCGATGAAGATCAGCGCCAAGGAGATCATCCTCACCGCCTCGATCGGCATCGTCGTGCATGACGGCCAGGAGACGGCGCAAGACATGCTGCGCGAAGGCGAGCTTGCCATGCTGCGCGCCAAGCGGGGCGGCGCCGATCGCATCGAGATCTTCAATCCCGCCATGCGCGGCGAGGACGAGAGCAAGCTCCCGCTCGAAAGCGATCTGCGCAAGGCGCTGGAGCGGCAGCAAATCGCCGTGCTCTACCAGCCCATCACCCGGCTCGCCTCCAATCAGCTGGCCGGCTTCGAGGCACTGCTGCGCTGGGATCATCCGACCCGCGGCCGGCTGGGCGCCGACGATTTCATCCCGCTGGCGGAGGAATCGGGACTGATCGTCGAGCTCGGCAGCTACGTGCTCGGCCAGGCGCTGGAAGAGGCGAGCCGCTGGCACAAGCTTCTGCCGCGCGACCGCGACCCGCTCTTCGTCAGCGTCAATGTGTCGAGCCGCCAGCTGTTCCGCCAGGACATGGTGCAGGAGATCAGGCTGATGCTGTCGCGCGAGGCGGTGCCGCGAGGCACGCTCAAGCTCGAGATCACCGAGTCGCTGGTGATGGAGAATCCAGAGCGCGCGGTCGAAATCCTCACCTGGCTCAAGACCTTCGGCGCGAGCTTGGCGCTCGACGATTTCGGCACCGGCTACAGTTCGCTGAGCTATCTGCACCGCTTCCCGTGCGACACCATCAAGGTGGATCGCTCGCTGGTGCGCGACAGCGGGCTGAACGGCTCGACCCCGCTCATCCTCCGCTCGGTCATCGCGCTCGCGCACGAGCTCGGCAAGGAGGTCGTGGCCGAGGGCGTGGAGACGCAAGCCGACGCCGCCTATCTCCGCTCGATCGGCTGCGAATACGGCCAGGGCTATTATTACGGGGAGCCGATGCCGGCCAAGGATGTGGCGAGCCTGCTCGCCGCTCTCGCCAGTCACCGCAAGCGCCGCGAGCGCGAGCGCGCCCGCGCGCCCGCCGAGGCGCAAGCGCCTAAGGGACTGGAAGTGCAGGTCGGCGGCGCAACGCCTTTGCCGGCATTGCCGGGCCCCGGAACTGTACCGTCAGCGTCCTAGCCACGGCCTCCTGCTGCCGCCTGTGGAGAAAGCGCCTAAGCGTGGCCTGAATCGTTGACCAGCCGGATCGGATCGATGCCGATCTTGTTCAAGGCGCGCGAATATTTCCGGTCGACCGCGGGATCGAAAATGAGCTCGGGGTCTGCTGGGCAATTCAGCCAGCCATTGGCGTGGATCTCGGTCTCGAGCTGGCCCGGCGCCCATCCCGCATAGCCGAGCGCAAGCAGGGCCTTGTCCGGTCCTGAGCCTTTGGCGATATCCCGCAAAATGTCGATGGTGGCGGTGAGACAGACGCTCTCATCGATCGGCAGCGTGCTCTCGGCCTTGAAATAGTCGGCGCTGTGCAGCACGAAGCCGCGCCCGGTCTCGACCGGGCCGCCGAGATGCACGGCCATGGCGCCAAGCCCCATGGGCAGCCTGATGCGGTCCTTCGGCGGCACGATATTCAGCTGCTCCAGAAGCTCGGTGAAACTGATATTGGGCGCTCGGTGA
>JBAUOI010000014.1:0-1604 GCA_049579665.1 Methyloceanibacter sp. | reverse complement strand
CGCTCGACAGCATCGTCATCGGCGTGATCATCGTGGGCGAGCAGGGCCGCATCCTGCATGCCAACCAAGCCGCGCAACGCATGTTTGCCGCGCGCTCGCCGATCGTCTCGCTTGGCGGCTGCCTCTGCGCGTTGCAAGGCGAGCTGACTAAGGAGCTCCGGCGGGCGATTGCGACCGCGCAGCAAAATCCCAACGGCATCGCCGGCTCAGGCATCGGTGTGCCGCTGGTCGACAAGTATCTCACCGCAGCGACCGCGCATGTCCTGCCGCTTGCTTGCAACGGCCAGCATACATCGGCTGCCGCGGCGGTGTTCGTGACGCCGGCCGGCGCCGAGTTGCCGGCTGAGATTGGCACCGTGGCGCGGATCTTCAGCCTGACGCCGGCGGAAGCGCGGCTGCTTCAGCATCTGGTCACCGGCGCGAGCCTCACCGAAGCCGCCACCGCTCTCGGCGTCACCGAGGCGACGGCGCGGACGCACCGCAATCACATCTTCACCAAGACCGGCGTGTCGCGCCGCAACGATCTGCTCGTTCTCGTCACTCGCCTCGTCCCCCCCATCCGCCGCCCTCACTGACATTCATCCGAACGGTCTAGACCGATCGGCTTAGACCGCACGGTCGATGTGGGCGCGCTCTCCTGTCGCTAGCGTCCGATCAGGTCTCCACGAGAGACCCGAGCAAAGAGACAGATGAGCAACGGACCATGCACCGCATGATCCAAGGAGGATCGGATGAGAACTCAAATCAGCATGATCGCCGCGCCGGCCGCAGCGATGACACTTATCAAGGGCGCACTTCTCGCAAGTGTGCTGCTCGCGTTCGCCCCCGGCGCTTTTGCCGCCGACGTGCCGAGCAAGGGCACGACACCCTATGTGACGCATTTCGTTTTCCGGCCGGTGCAGTCGATCGACATTCCGGAGCTCGGCCAGGCGACGCTGCTCGAAGCGGTCGGCACCACCGAGAACATGAAGGGCGAGGCGATGCTCGACAAGATGTCGGCGCGCTGCACCGCCCTCAGCGTCGACTCTGGGCCTAAGAAATATATTGACGGCGCCTGCGTCCTTGCCGACGCCGACGGCGACAAGATCTTCTCGACCTTCGACACCCGCGATCTCGACAAGTCGCAGCCCGAGCTCGATTGCGGCACGCATATCATCACCGGCGGCACCGGCAAATATTCCGGCATCACCGGCAGCGAGCCATTCGACTGCGTCACCATGCCCAATCTCGCCGGCGCCGGCGGCTACACGGCGATGGACATTCCCCACAACACGAGCTGGGAAATCAAGAAATAGCGTCTCGCTCCCTAGCGAGGGTCGGGTCTTGAGCCTGGCGGGGCTGGCATGGTGCCACATGCCAGCCTTTCTTTTGGTCGATTTGCCGTCGTCCCGCGTTTATGAGCGATTCACACGTTCAAACGTTATCTACCGGCAGTTTTTCATCAATAGGAGAAGCCGTTCATGCATATCGATCTGGAGCAAGCCGAGAAGGCCATCGCCGCGGCCCGCAAGGAGGCCGTAAAGCTACAGACCAAAATGTGTATCGCCGTGGTCGATTCGGGCGCCAATTTGCGGGCGTTCGTCCGCATGGACGATGCCTGGGTG
>JBAUOI010000013.1:0-4543 GCA_049579665.1 Methyloceanibacter sp. | reverse complement strand
CGTCACCATTTGCCCGGCAGGTCGTGCTCGGCGAGCCGCCGCTTCAGCAATTTGATCCTGCCGTAAGCCTCCTCGATACGCGTGCGCGAGATGCGGCCATCCCGCACGGCGTCGGCGATCACCGCGTGGACCTTCGGCCCAAGCTCCGGGTCTCGTCCCGAGACGTTGGAGAACACGAGGAGATCGGTGCCGGCGTTGACCGCTTTGATCACCCGCTCCTCGAACGAATAGTCATCGCTCACCGCGCCCATCTCCATGTCGTCGCTCACCACCACGCCGTCAAAGCCGATATAGCTCGCCCGCAGCGCCTCCACCGCGCGGCGCGACAGCGAGGCCGGCAGCTTCGCGCCGTCGCTGAAGCGTGGATGATAGAGATGTCCGATCATCACCGCGTCCAACATCCCCTCCTTGGCGAGGTTCCGATAAGGCTCGAGCTCGATATCCTTCCAGGTCTCGGAGACATCGGCGAGCGCCTTGTGGCTGTCGACATGGCTCGAGCCGTGGCCGGGAAAATGCTTGGCAACGGTGACGATATCCGCGGCGCGATGCGCGGTGATGAAGGCGCGCGCCAGCATGGTGACGGTATTCGGATCGGCGCCGAAGCTGCGGTCGCGCTGGCCGATCACGGGATTCCAGGGATTGAGGTTGAGATCGACGACGGGGCCGAAATTGAGATTGAAGCCGGCTTCCGCCAACTCAGCCGCCATCGTCGCATAAAGCTTCTCGGCGCTCACGGGTGAGGCGAAGCTCGGATTCCTGCCGACGCTGAACGCCGAGGGAAAATAGCTGTGCCCGTTGCGCCGCGTGAGCCGTTGCACGTGGCCCCCTTCCTGATCGACCGCGATGAAGGGAACGGGCGAGGATTTTGCGTTGCGCAAGAATGCCGTCAGCGTACGCAGCTCTTTCGGCGGCCCGATATTTTCCGGATAGAGGACCACCCCGCCGATCGTACCCTTGTTGAGTTGCTCGCGGGCCAAAGCAACCCCGGCATTGCGCTCGTTGCGGCCGCTGAAGCCGACCATGATCATCTGCCCGATCATGGCATCGAGCAGCGCGTCGGGCGGCGGCTTGGTCTCGATATCGAAGGCGGACGCCGCGTTGCCGAGCGCAAGCCCGAGAGAGAAGAGACAAGTGGCGATCAGGATCCTTGCCATGGACTTGAGGCGCTTCACAATCATCAGGAAGTCAAGCAAAAGCATGGGGTAAGCCAAATGGCGAAGGCGTGAGGATTAGTTGCGTCTTTCGCTGTTTGACCGAAGCAGTGCAGGCCAGACAATCTTAAGCTCGCTTGTGTCCGCCAAAGTGAAGGTGGAATTTAGGCTATGGGTGGGAAGCGACAATGCTATGCTCGCCCCTGCCGAGCCTCGTGGAGCCGAGCCATGCTCAAAGGGCCGTTCTACCGCTTTAGCGTCGTCGCTCTCGCTTTCACCTTCATCGTCGCGGCATTGGCGTTCGCCGCCCGGTCCGCCCAGGCCGGCGAAGATCACCACAAGGGCGGTGGTGGCGGTAGCGGCGTCAATATCGGCATCGGCGTCGGCACCATCATCCTCAATGAGGCGATCCGCCGGCGGCAGCAACAGCAGGAGCAGAACCAGGCCACGCAACCGAAAGGCTGTCCCGAGGGCTATACTTGGTCGAAGAAGAAGCGCGATTGCATCAAGGTCGCGAGCCCCTGCGAGCCGCCTAAGATCAAGAGCAAGAAGGGCTGCGTTTACCCCGACACCAAAACCGTCACATGCCAATGGCCCGAGGTTAAATCCGGCAAGGGTTGCGACTGCGCCGCGGGCTACTACCGCGAACATGGCAAATGCGTGAAGAAGGACACGGAAACCGTGTCTTGCGAATTCCCCGAGGTTAAATCCGGCAAGGGCTGCGACTGCGCAGCGGGCTACTACCGCCAACACAATGAATGCGTGAAGAAGCAGGACGTCGTCACCTGCTACTGGCCGAAGATCAGGCTCGGCGACGGCTGCGCCTGCGCACCGGGCTTCGTGCCGACCGGCGGAAGCTGCACCAAGGTCGTCGTGGTCGAGCCGGCTCCGGATGAGCCTGATGAACCGCCTTATGTCGCTCCCGTCGCGCCGAAGCCGCCGAAACAGGTGGATCAGCCGGCGCCGAAGCCAAAGGAGAAGCCTAAGCTCGCCGCTGTCGAGCCGATCGTCGATCGCTGCCTGCCGCAGGACCTTTACGATCTTATGGTCGAGACCTACGGAAGGCGCCCGGGGATCGGTCCCTGCCCTTCGGCCTGCCTGCCGAAACCCGTCTATTTCACCCCCGCGCGGCTCGACGCCATCGCGTCCCAAAACGGCATCGCCTGGTGCGAGAACTGCCTCCAGGTCGGACCTTATATGCCGCTCGCATCGATTCTGAGGCTGGAGGCCTTGGGCGGCCTCACCATCTGCGTCGCGCCTGACAGTTGCGTCTATCCCGGCGGCGCCGCGGCGGGCGGGGTGAGGACCGAGATCCGCACCGTGTTCAAGAATCTCCCGGCCGGCGTGAAGAACGAGGACAATCTCGCCGTCGTGGTCGGCAACGAGAAATACGGCGAGGGCATCCCCGCCAATGTCTATGGCGACAGCGATGCGGACGCCATCACCGCGCTGCTGATCGACCAGCTCGGCTATCGCAAGGAGAACATCATCGATCTGCGCGACGCGAGCCTTGCCGATCTCGAACGCGTGTTCGGCTCCGAGCAAAACCCGGGCGGCGAGATCGCCAAGCGCATCGACAAGCAGGACCCGGGCGATGTGTTCATCTATGTCGCAAGCCACGGCATGGTGAAGGAAGAGGACACCAAGCAGGTTTATCTGCTCCCGGTCGACGCCAAGCTCGATCAGCTCGATACCACCGCCTATCCGCTGCAAGAGCTCTACGACAATCTCGGTAAGACCGGCGCGCGCACCACAATGCTGGTGCTCGAAGCGAATTTCGCCAAAAATCTTGATGAACTGATCGACCCGCCGAACCTGCCCGAGCTCGACGTCGAGGCGATGCCTCTAACTCCGGTGCCTGGGCTTGCCGTGTTCAAGGCGTCGGACCGCGACCAGCGCGCCATTCAGGATCCCGAATACGGCATCGGCCTGTTCACCCGCTATCTGATCGAGGGTTTGGCGGGCCGCGCCGACGAGGCGCCGCTCGGCAATGGCGACCGGCGCATCGATACGGTCGAGCTTTACGTCTACACCGCCGATACGGTGCGGACCGCCGCGCGCAAATCGTTCGGGCTGGAGCAAAAGCCGATGCTGTCGAAGATCGACAATCTCGTCATCGGCAACCTTGCCGCTAACTGACTTGGCGCGAATCTAGGGCAGCACCAACTTGCCGTTGTAGGTGCCACCGGCGAGGGTATCCGTCAGGCTTTCGTAGAAATACGTGCCCCCGCCGCTCGCGCCCTCGTATTTGCCGGTTCCGCCTGTAAATTTGAACGTATATTCCTTGAGCCCGGAACCCTCCTCCCAAGCTTCGAATATCGTGCCGCTGCTCTTATAGGTGTCAGTGCAGGTTCCGCTGCCCTTCCAGCTCCCATCGGGCATGTATTCATACTTTCCCACGCAAGCCTGGGTGCCTTTCTCCGCGGCGGGATCGTTCGGAATGAGCACACAGCGTTGAACCGAGTCGGCGAGCTTGTGGCCTTTCTCGAGTTCCGTCTCGGTCCACTTATCGGTCACGCAAGCGATAACGCCGACTTTGTCGATGGTCTGGCCGGCGACTGCCGCTCCGTCGCCAAGAATAAAGAACGCCGCAGGCACGACCACGAATAGCAGCTTTGCTTTCATGCGAGCCTCCTTGGGTCATCCAGTAAGCTTTGCCAGGCGTCACTCCAATGGTCGCGCCACGCGGAAGCCGACGACGTTGAGCCGCGAGCTCTTGGGGAAGCTCATGCGCGCCGCGGGTCGCGCAAACTCCGCCTCGTAATACCAGGCGCCGCCTTTCACCACGCGGCGCGCGCAATCGCCGCCGCGCGACGAGGCATCAGGCGGCGCACCCGTATGGGTCGGGTTCCAGCAATCCTCGACCCACTCGAACACGTTCCCCTCCATGTCGTTCAGCCCGTACGGATTGGACGGGAAGCTGCCGACTTCGAGCGTCTGCCTTTGTACTCGGTTGCCCCTCGCCCGCTCGCGCTCGAGGCATCGAAATTGGCTTGCGTCGGGGCAAGCGTCTCGCCGGCGGCGAACGGCGTGCTGGTGCCACCGCGCGCCGCATATTCCCATTCGGCCTCAGACAGCAGCCGGTAGGGCTTGCCGGTTTTCTGCCTCAGCCACTCGACATAGGCCTTGGCGTCGTCGAAGGAGACATAGATCACGGGCCGCCGCCCCCTGCCCCAGCCGCCGTCTTGCGGCCGATAGCCGGCACAGCCGCCTTCCAGCGCGCAAGCCTCCCATTCATCGAAGGTGATCTCGAATTTCGAGACGGCAAAGGGCTGCGCCACCGAAACCTCGTGCTGCGGCTCCTCGCCCTTCTGCTTCCCCTTCTCGGATTTCGCGGCACCCATGGCGAAGCGCCCGGCGGGCACCGACACCATGTCGGGACAGCCCTCGCA
>JBAUOI010000012.1:0-11153 GCA_049579665.1 Methyloceanibacter sp. | reverse complement strand
TGTGAGTCTCTTGCCGAATGGTCCTGGGCATCGGCAACGCCTGCGCCGACAAGATAAAGGGCGCCAGCCACGGCGCCCTTCAACAGTTTCCGGGACCAATGCGGCTTCATCGCATCGTTCTCCGCGGCAGCGAGCTGTGTCAGCCCTTCACGAGAATCGGGCCGGTGCCCTGCGGCCGCTCACCCTCGCTCACGATGCCGAGGCGCTTGGCGACCTCGGTGTAGGCCTCGAGCAGCCCGCCGAGATCGTGGCGGAAGCGATCCTTGTCGAGCTTCTCGCTCGACTTGATGTCCCACAGCCGGCAGGAGTCGGGCGAGATCTCGTCCGCCACCACGATCCGCATGAGATCGTTCTCCCACAGCCGCCCGGTCTCCATCTTGAAGTCGACGAGCCGGATACCGACGCCGAGGAAAAAGCCGGACAGGAAATCGTTGACCCGGATGGCAAGCGCCATGATGTCATCGATTTCCTGGGGACTTGCCCAGCCGAAGGCGGTGATGTGCTCCTCGGTGACCATCGGGTCGCCGAGCTGGTCGCTCTTGTAGTAGAACTCGACGATCGAGCGCGGCAGCGCGGTGCCTTCGTCGATGCCGAGCCGGGTCGAGAGCGAGCCGGCGGCGACGTTGCGCACCACGACTTCGAGCGGGATGATCTCCACCTCGCGAATCAGCTGCTCGCGCATATTCAGCCGCTTGATGAAATGTGTGGGCACGCCGACCTCGCCGAGCTTCATGAACAGATACTCGGAGATGCGGTTGTTGAGGACGCCTTTGCCCTCGATCTTGTCGTGCTTCTTGTTGTTGAAGGCGGTGGCGTCGTCCTTGAAATGCTGGACGAGCGTACCGGGCTCGGGCCCTTCATAGAGGATCTTGGCTTTACCTTCGTAGACGCGCCGGCGGCGGTTCATGTTTGGTTCCTTCACTCACAACTGGCTTGACTGCCGACAAACGCCAAACGCGTGGGCGAGAGGCTCAATGAGGCCGCGCGCCATGTAGAGATTGCCATTGCCGGAATCGATTCAAGGGGTCTTGAGGCGACCTTAGCCTATGGGGAAGGGGCATACAATGATTGGTAGGACTCAAGGGGTTTGTCCCCGCAATCTGTTGATTTTCGGCCATTTGGGCGCTATCCCTCGGCCCGAGCGGGGCTAAGTTTCCCCAAGATTTCCTGGAAGCATCCCCGAATCGAGAGGGGCCCAAGGAGGCGATAAGCCAAATGACAAATTTCGAGGATCGCGAGAAGGGTTTCGAGCGGAAATTCGCCCATGACGAGGAGCTGAAGTTCAAGGCGACGGCGCGCCGGAACCGGCTGCTCGGGCTTTGGGCGGCCGAGCAGATGGGGGTCACGGGCGATGCCGCACAAGCCTATGCGCGCGAGGTGATCAAGGCGGATCTCGCCGAGCCCGGCGAGGAGGACCTGTTCCGCAAGATCAGGGCCGATTTCGACGCCAAGGGTGTCGGCCAGTCGGACCATCAGATCAGGCGCCAGATGGCGGAGCTGATGGGCGTGGCGATCAGCCAACTCGAATCAGAAGCCAAAGGGTAGGGGCGGCTTCATGCGCGAAGACCGCTTCCGCAAGGCGGCGAAACAGCGCCGCACCCTGTTCAACGCCTGGCTCACGCTGAACAACCCTTTCCTGATCGAGTTGATCGGGGAGGCGGGCTGGGACTGCCTCACCATCGACCAGCAGCATGGGCTGGGCGGCAACGAGGCCTTGCTCGGCTGCCTGACCGCCGCGCGGGCCTGCGGCTTGCCGGCGATCGTGCGCGTGGCAGAGAACGATCCAGGGCTGATCGGGCGTGCGCTCGACGCGGGCGCGCAAGGCATCATGTGCCCGCTGATCGGCAGCGTCGAGGACGCCGAGGCATTCGTGCAGGCGGTAAAATATCCCCCGCGCGGCAATCGCAGCTGGGGCCCTTACCGGGCGCGGCTCGACCACGAGGGCGATTATTTCAAGACCGCCAATGACTGGACCATCGCCTGCCCGCAGATCGAGACCAAAGGCGCGCTGGATCAACTCGATGAGATCCTGGCGCTCGACGGGGTCGACATGGTCTGCTTCGGGCCCAATGACCTTTCGGTGGCGCTGACTGGCCGGCTCGACATCTGGGCGCCGGAAGTTAAAGAAGCCATGACTCTCGTCCTCAGCAAATGCCGCGAGATGTCTGTGATGGCTTTGATTTTCGCCAACGACTCAGACTATGCCAAGCCGCGCGTGACGGAGGGCTGGGACGTGGTGGCTGTCGGCACCGACGCCGGGTGGTTCTCCAAAGCCGCAGCCGAAGTCAAAGCCGCTGCCACGAGCAAGTCTTAGGCTGACGTTGGGGCTGCGTTGTGCCAATATGGGGACAAGCGGGGTAGGGGGGCCTTCCATGCGACTGCACATTCAAGGTTTGATGATTCTTATTGCGCTGGTGCTTTGCGCCGGCACGGCCGAGGCCGGACCCGTTCGTGGGGTACGCGACGGGGGTCTCATCCCGGTCTATCCACCATACCCCTACCGCTCAGGTTACTATCCCAAGGCCGACTGGTACTTCGACCTTCCGCCCTACGCCGCGATCAAGCCGAACTTCTATCGCAAACGCTATTTCATGATGGCGCAGGAACGGTACCGCTATCGCTACATGCCGCATATCTTCACCGGCTATAGCGACGGCGACGCCATCGAGGATGTCGACATCCAAGACATCAGCGCGGGCCTACAGGGCAGCTACGGCGAATAGGGAACGCGTCATCCAAAGCTTTGCGGATCTGAGGCAGACCGCCCGCTTCGTCTGCCCCGCAGTTGGACTGAAGTTCGCTTGAGTGAGCTTTGGCCATTCACTGCCGTAACCGCAGCCGATTTCGCCCATACCTACCCACCGAACACGCGCTTGAAGATCGTGTCGACATGCTTGGTGTGATAGGCGAGGTCGAACTGCGTGCGGATCTGCTCGGGCGAGAGGACCTTGGTCACGTCTTGGTCGGCGAGCAGCGCCTCGAGGAAATCGGCGCCGTCCTCCCACACCTTCATTGCGTTGCGCTGGACGATGCGGTAGGCCTCCTCGCGCGGCACGCCGGCCTCGGTCAGCGCCAGCAGCATGCGCTGCGAATGGATAAGCCCACCGAGCCGGTCGAGATTTTGCCGCATGCGCTCTGGGTAGACCATGAGGTCCTTGATGATCGAGGTCAACCGCGCGAGCGCGAAGTCGAGCGCGATAGTGGCGTCGGGCCCGATAACCCGCTCGACGGATGAGTGGGAAATGTCGCGCTCATGCCAGAGCGCTACGTCCTCCAGCGCCGGCATCGCATAAGCGCGCACCACGCGAGCGAGCCCGGTGAGATTTTCCGCCAGCACCGGGTTCCGCTTATGCGGCATGGCGGATGAGCCCTTCTGGCCCTTGCTGAAATATTCCTCGGCCTCGAGCACCTCGGTGCGCTGGAGATGTCTGATCTCGGTGGCGAGCCGCTCGACCGAGCTCGCCACCACGGCGAGTGTTGCGAAATAGGCGGCATGGCGGTCGCGCGGCACGACCTGGGTGGAGATCGGCTCGACTCGCAAGCCCAGCCTCTTCGCCACATAGGCTTCCACCTTGGGATCGACATGGGCGAAGGTGCCGACCGCGCCGGAGATGGCGCAGGTCGCGACCTCGTCGCGAGCCTGCACCAGGCGCTCTCGCGCGCGGGTGAATTCGGCGTAAGCCACGGCAAGCTTCAGCCCGAATGTGGTGGGCTCGGCATGCACGCCGTGGCTGCGGCCAACGGTCAGCGTGTCCTTATGCTCGAAGGCACGGGTCTTCAGCGCGGCGAGCAGCGCATCGGTGTCGGCGATGAGGATGTCCGCCGCCTCCACCAGCTGCACGTTGAAGCAGGTATCGAGCACGTCCGAGGAGGTGAGCCCCGCGTGCAGGAAGCGCGCTTCGGGACCGACATGTTCGGCGACCGAGGTGAGGAAGGCGATCACGTCGTGCTTCACCTCCCGCTCGATCTCGTCGATGCGGGCGACGTCGAAACCGCCGCGCTTCTTCACGGCATCGGCAGCGTGTTTGGGGATCAGCCCGAGCTCGGCCATCGCCTCGGCGGCATAAGTCTCGATCCTGAGCCAGATGCGGAACCTGGTTTCGGGTTCCCAGATGCGGGCCATCTCGGGGCGGCTATAGCGGGGGATCATCGACTTCGAAAAGGCCTTTCCGCGAGGACTGCGCGAGAGGGGCTAAGCTCTATCAGAGCCCGCGCCACCGCTCAAATCGTCGACCCCTTCAAATATCGGCAGTCTTGGCCTCGCGTGGCCCGAACCAGGCGATATAGATCGCTGCGGCCACGGCCAGAGCGGCATAGGCTGGCCGGGGGGGCAACAACATATCGAGCAAGAATGTGTAGAAGTCGTTGAGCGAGGCGAGATACATGCCGGTCAGCGACCAATCCTGCTGGTTCGGATAGGTGGCGTGGATATAGATGAATCTGAGCAGCCCGCCGAAGCTGCAAAATGCCACCACGAAGATGAATAGGGCGAACAGCACGCGCACGACGAAGCCCCGCTTGGCCGCGAAGCTCTGCACCCACCAGGTGACCAGCGCGGCCAAAGCCCCAGCGAAGCCGACGATGCGCAGCGTGTGTCGTGTCTGCTCGTTCATGAAGCTGTTCACATAGTCGCCGAGCAGCAGAGCCCACATCGAGACGCCGATCACCACGGCAAAACAAACCGCGAGTATGAAGCCGACCACGCTCCCGAAAGTGACTTTGTCCATTGGCCCCATCCCGCCCGTTGATGAGCCTTAACTATGCAGGGGAATTGGCCCCGCCGCAATCGTGACCGAACCGAGGGGAGGGGCTGCTTGCCCGGGCGTGGCATTTATGCTCGGATCGCGCCGAAACGAAGCGGGGAATGGAGCACCTGAGCCATGGCATTTGACGACCTTGAGGCGGAGCTTGCCCTCCTTATCAACCAGATGGAAACCCAGCCCGAGGACGTGCACGAGCTCTATCTCCGCATCTTCGAGAAGCTGAACGAGTTCAAGGCGCTCGGACTCCCGCTGCCAGACGATTTGGTGCGGGTCGAGAAGGAGCTCGAGGCCTATTTCAAAGAGCAGCAGCAGGCCGCCAAGAAACACTAGCGGCGCTTCCCGTTATTGCAGCGCCTGCTCGCTGATCTCCTCATAGGTGCCGTTCGACCAGCGATACACGGCGTAAGGCGGCAGGTTCGGGTCGCCCTTCTCGTTGAATTTGAACTTGCCGATCACCGTGTCGAACTCGTTGTCGTTGAGCGCCTTCACCACGTCGGCTGAAGCCACCGACTTCGCCTTCTCCGCCGCCTGCTTCCAGGCCTGCACGGCGGCGTAGGTGTAGAGCACATACCCTTCGGGCTCGATGCCCTTGTCCTTGTAGCGCTTGACCACCTCGGCGGCGGCCGGGTTCTTGCGCGGGTCGGGGGAGAAGGTCATCAACGTGCCTTCGCCGGCGGGTCCGGTGATCGACCAATATTCCTGGGTGATCAGCGCATCGCCGCCCATCAGCACCGTCGCCATGCCCTGGTCGCGCATCTGGCGCACGATCAGCCCCGCCTCGGTGTGATAGCCGCCGAGGAACAGAACGTCGATATCGGCTTGCTTCAGCTTTGAGACGAGGGCTGAGTAGTCCTTCTCGCCGGCGGTGATCGCCTCGTACATCGCCTCCTGCTTGCCGGCCGCGTTGAGCGCCTTCTTGACCTCATCGGCGATGCCTTTGCCGTAAGCGGTCTTGTCGTGGATGATGGCGATGTTCCGGTCGGAGAAATGACTTGCGAGATATTTGCCGGCGACGCCGCCTTGCTGATCGTCGCGGCCGCAGACACGATAGATGTTGGGACCGGCGCGCTCGTCGGTGAAAGCGGGATTGGTCGAGGCTGGCGAGATCTGCACCATATCGCTCTCGGCATAGACTTTGGAGGCCGGGATGGAGGATCCGGAGCAATAATGCCCAGCGACCAGCGCAACGCCTTTGGCGGTCATTTGGTTGGCGACAGCCACGGCCTGCTTCGGATCGCACGCATCGTCGCCGACATCGAGGTCGAGCTTCTTGCCCAGCACGCCCCCCGCGGCATTGATGTCCTCGACGGCGAGATCTGCGCCGTTCTTCATCTGCTGACCGAAGGAGGCATACTGACCCGTGACCGGGCCGACGATCGCGATCGGCGTCGTGTTGCTCTCTTCGCCCCCACCGCAAGCGGCGCTCAAGGCGGCCAGAGCGAGGGCTGCGATCAGCCCGGCCATACGCTTCATTGTTACCTCCCTCTGCGAAGACTTTGATGAATCTATAGCAATTTGCCCGCGAGGCGCACTTGCTCAACTGAGCCGCTCGCGCCAGGTGAGCGGACTGGTTCGTTCGTAAAGCCAGCGATATTGCGTCACCATCTGGGCCGTTCGCATCATGCGGTAGCCGAGACACGCCGCCCCGAGCAGCACAACAAAGGTGACGAGATAATAATAGAGAGACAGAAGCTCGCCGTCGAACAGCGCATAATGGAAGAAGCGGACCGCTGCCGCCAACAGCACCATGTAAAAGAAGATGCGCCCGAACGGCTTCCAGGAGCGCGCCAAGCCCCGTCCAGCGAGGAAGGCGGCGCCGCCGCCGATAACCACGGTGAGTAGGATGAAGACGTGAAGACTGTCGTCGGAGAGCCAGCTCATGTCTGCGCTCCGGGTTGGGCCGCGATCTGCACGCCGCCTTCGAGGTAAGCCGCCTGAATCTCGGGGCTGCCGAGCAGCTCCGTCCCTGAGCCGCTCATGGTGATCCTGCCATTGACCATGACATAGCCGCGATGGGCGAGCTTGAGCGCGTGATAGGCGCTCTGCTCGACCAGGAAAACGGTCAGGCCATAATCGGCGTTGAGCGCGCGGATCGCCGCAAAGATCTGCTTCACGATCAGCGGCGCCAGCCCGAGCGACGGCTCGTCGAGCAGAAGCAGCGTCGGGCGTCCCATCAGAGCGCGGGCGATCGCGAGCATCTGCTGCTCGCCTCCCGACAGCGTGCCGCCGCGCTGATGCTGACGTGCCTTGAGCAGCGGAAACAGCGTGTAGACATGCTCCAGATCCTTGGCGAAATGCGCCGGATCGTTGGCGACGATGGCGCCCATCTGGAGATTCTCCAGCACCGTCATGCGCGAGAAGATGCGGCGGCCCTCCGGCGACTGCACAATGCCGAGCCGGGCCACTTCATGCGTGGGCATGGCGGTAATATCCCGGCCCTGGAACAGGATGTGGCCGTCTCGTGCGCGCGGCCGACCGAAGATCGTCATCATCAGCGTTGTCTTGCCGGCGCCGTTGCCGCCGATCAGCGCGACGATCTCGCCCTTTTTGATGTCGAGATCGACGCCGTGCAGGATCGGCAGGACGCCGTAGCAGGCGGTCACCTTGCGCATCTCGAGCAGGGATTCGCTCATAGGCCCACCTCGCGCTCGACCACCGGGAGCTCTTCGTCGGGCACGCCGAGATAGGCGGCGATGACCCGCGGGTCGTTGCGCGCCTCGTCGGTCGTGCCGTCGGCGATCTTTTTGCCGTAGTCGAGCACCACGACATGATCCGAGATGCGCATCACCACGCTCATGTCATGCTCGATGAGAAGCAGGGCGATGCCTTCCTCGGCGCGGATCGAGAACAAAAGCTCGTTCAGCCCATCGCTCTCGCGTGCGTTGAGGCCTGCGGCCGGTTCGTCGAGGCAAAGCAGCAGGGGCCGCGTGCACATCGCTCGCGCGATCTCGAGCCGTCTCTGGTCGCCGTACGAGAGCAGGCCGGCCGGCTCGTCGGCGCGCCGCGTCAGCCCGACCCGGTCGAGCCAATGCCGCGCAAGCTCGATGGCGTCCTTCTCGGCCTTGCCAAACCCGCCGGTGCCGAGAATGGCGCCGATGGTGAACCCCGAGGCGCGCATCAGAACATTGTGCTGCGCCACCATGAGATTCTCGAGCACCGTCATGCCCTGGAACAGCCGGATGTTCTGGAAGGTACGGGCGACGCGGGCTTGGCTATTGATCTCGTGATCGTCGAGCCGCTCCAGATTGAAGCTCTTACCGTCGGGATGGGTGAGTTGCATCAGCCCTTCGGTCGGCTTGTAGAAGCCGGTGATGCAATTGAATACCGTGGTCTTGCCGGCGCCGTTAGGCCCGATCAACGCGGTGATGTCGTTGCGGCCCACCGAGAAAGAAACGTCGTCGACGGCGGTCAGCCCACCGAAGCGCATGGTCAGGTGCTCGACCTTGAGCAGGGGAGAGCTCATGCGCTGCCTTCTTCAACCAGATCTTTGGGTATCGGCCTGGCCTTCTCGAGTGCGATCGAGGGCGTGCGCGTGCCGACGATGCCGCGCGGCCGCCAGACCATGATCCCGACCATGGCGACGCCGAACAGCAGCATGCGGTAGAGCGCGGGGTCGAAGCCTTCGCCGAAAAAGTCTTGCAGGTGCTCGGTATGGCGCAGCGCCTCGAAGCCGCCGACCATGACGATCGCCGCGATGGCGACGCCGAGCTGGCTGCCCATGCCGCCCAGCACGACGATGGCGAGGATGATGGCGGACTCGATGAAGGTGAAGCTCTCGGGGCTAATGAAGCCTTGCCGGGTGGCGAAGAAGCTCCCCGCGAGTCCCCCGAACATGGCGCCGATGGCGAAGGCCGAGAGTTTGGTGATGGTGGTGTTGATGCCCAGAGAGCGGCAGGCGATCTGGTCCTCGCGCAGCGCCTCCCAGGCGCGGCCGATGGGAAGCCGCCGCAATTTCAGCGTCACCAGATTGGTGATCAGCGCGAGACCGAGGATCACATAGTAGAGAAAGATGATCCCCTGGATCGGATCGTATTTGAGCCCGAAGAAGGAGCTGAAGGTCACGTCCCCGGTTGGCGCGAAGGGGAGGCCGAAGAAGGTCGGCTTGGGAATTCCAGAAACCCCATTGGGACCGTTGGTGACGTCCGTCCAGTTGAGGAGGACGATGCGGACGATCTCGCCGAAGGCGAGTGTCACGATGGCCAGATAATCACCTCTGAGCCGGAGCACGGGGAAGCCGAGCACGATGCCCCAGAGCGCCGCCGCCGCGCCGGCGATCGGCAGGCAAATCCAGAAGCCCAAGCCGAAATGCGTGGCGAGCAGCGCGAAGGTATAGGCGCCGACGGCGTAGAAGGCGACATAACCGAGGTCGAGCAGCCCCGCGAGCCCGACCACGATGTTCAGCCCCCAGCCGAGCATGACGTAGGTGAGCACCAGGATCGACAGGTCGAACAGATAGCGGAGCGGCAGACCGAGATGGAATGCCTTCTCAAGGATATAGGCCGTGATTGGGAAGAGGATGGCGAAGGCGATGCCGCCCACCGTGAAGATGCGCCCGTAGGGTAAGTTCGGGAAGAAATGCACGACGATCCGGCGCACAAGTCCGAGGCCGATAAACACGAGCACGCAGACGCCGACGAGTTGGCACGCCCCGTTGCCGGTAACCATGCCGACGATGAGAAGCGCCACGGCGAGTGCGGCGGCGATGCCGAGCACGCTGATGTCGCGCCGCGTGAACGTCGCGCTGCTGTAGAGCTTGGCGAAGGGCGTGGTGAGCGGATATTCGGCGTGCCAGACGAACAGATTGAGCAGCAGCCGGCCGAAAAACACGATACCGACGGCAATGGCGAGCAGGGTAGGGCGCCCCTGAAGCGTGAGCCCCGTCACATTGTCGACGGTCCTGAAGCCCAGCAACAGGCTGAACAACGCGAAGGTGATGATGGCGGCGAGCAGCGAGTCGAGAAGCGCCGGCCCGAGCCTCTGGCTGAACGATGTGCCGGGCTCAGCCAAGGCGCTCAGACCTTCTCCACCTCGGGACGGCCGAGCAGGCCGGTCGGGAAAAAGATCAGCACGATCGCGAGCATCGAGAAGGCCGCGACGTCCTTGTACTCAATGGTGAAATAGGCGGACCAGAATGTCTCGATCAGGCCGATGACGAGGCCGCCCAGCATGGCGCCGGGCAACGAGCCGATGCCGCCGAACACGGCCGCGGTGAAGGCCTTGATGCCGGCGACGAAGCCGATATAGAAATCGATCACCCCGTAATAGAGCAGGTAGAGCAGACCGGCCACGGCGGCGAGCGCGGCGCCGAGCACGAAAGTGAGCGAGATGGTGCGGTCGACATTGACACCCGACAGCGACGCCATCAGCCGGTCCTGCTCGCAGGCGCGCTGCGACCGGCCGAGCGCGGTGCGGGTGATGATCAGCCAGAACACCGTCATCAACACGAGTGTCGTGACCACGATCAGGATCTGGATATTGGAGAGATTGACGGTGAACTCGCCTTCCTGGAACAGCGTATAGCCGCCGGTCACCACGGGCTGGAGCGGCTTGACCCTCGCGCCTTGCGCAACCTGAATGAAGTTTTGCAGCACGATCGACATGCCGATGGCGGTGATGAGTGGCGCGAGACGGAACGATTCGCGCAACGGCCGATAGGCGATCCGCTCCACCGTCCAGCCCCACACGGCAGTGAGAGCCATGGCCACGATCAGCACGATCACCAGGGCAAGCGGGATCATCGTCATGCCGAGGCTCATCAACAGGAGAAAGGCGATCAGCGCGATGAAGGCACCCACCATGAAGATATCGCCGTGCGCGAAATTGATCATGCCGATGATGCCGTAGACCATGGTGTAGCCTATGGCGATCAGCCCATAGATCGAGCCAAGAGCGATGCCGTTGATCAACTGCTGAAGGAAATAGGCCATTGGCCTTCCCGTCCCCATGGCGCGGGCCGTTGCCCGCATGCGCCCACGGCTTTTGGCTCAAATCCTTGGCTTAAGTGTTTGGCCGAAAGCCCCCTAAGCCTTCTTAGCAAGAAGGGCTTGCCGCGCACAACGCCGCTGATCTGCCGGGTAGGCCAGTCAAAGTAACAGATGCGAGCCGTCGCAATAGGGCGGATCGCCCGTGTCCTTGCAGCCGCAGAGCAGCGCAATCTCGGTCCGCTCCGCCGTGAACATCAGGGGCTCGATCCCCGTGCCGGTATGCGAGCCGTCGCAGAAGGGCTGTTTCTTGCTCCGCCCGCAGCGGCACCAGGCATAGCGTTTGCCAGCCTCGAGCTCGACTTGATAGGGGTTGAGCTGCGGTCGCTCTGGCTCTGCCATGGTGATGCCCTTTGCCCAACCGGCCTCAACGGCCCTCGTTCTTGGCGCCTTGCTTAGCCAATTCGCC
>JBAUOI010000011.1:0-3202 GCA_049579665.1 Methyloceanibacter sp. | reverse complement strand
GGCAGCGAGTACAGCAGGCCGTCAGGAAATTGTCTCAACGCGAAGTCATCAAGCTGTTGCGTGAGGGCGCTAACACTGCGGCACGGTGTTAAGGCCCGGTAGGTGCAGTCGGACAAGCCGCCCCACCTCTTTCGGTTGAAACCTCTTTGGGCCCACTTACCAGAAATTGGTTGCGACAAAACGTCGCTCCAAGTAGTATACTCTTTGAACTGAGATAAGTGCGCCGGTCCCAAACAGGACCAAAGGGACCAACTCAAACGCCAAAGGAGGCAACGGTATCTCTGCCCGGGAGGAGAAAATGGTTCACACTCCGTAAATTGTTTTTCGTGAACAGGGTCAATGGGCAATCAAGTCAAATGGCGTGCATTACGGGCCGTATGCGACACAGAAAGACGCGATCCGTGCTGCCGTGGACGCTGCACACGAGGCGGGCGAAAAGGGCCATAACGGCCAAGTCCTGCTTGAGAATCAAATCCGCGTTGAGTGGACTTACGGAAAAGACCCGTACCCGCCGAGTAGCTCAGACTACCTCTGAAATCCGCGGCGGGTTAGTGACGTGTGCCTCCGTCCCCGATGTCCGCTTCTGGCACTTAGCGGACATGGACAGCGTCTTCTGACTACGTCCGCTGTTGGGGGTTAAGCAGACATCAACTGGTGCTGCGAAGAGGTCCGCTTTTGACCCAAAGCGGACGTGAGCCGCATCAGCTCCATCGGAAATAAAAACCGCGTTCAAGATCCACGCCGCGAATTTTCGGTCTCAAGGTGTGCATTCAAGACTCATGGCCCTGCCAGAGCCTAATAGTCCATCCCACCCATCCCACCCATGCCACCGCCAGGCATGGCCGGCGAGCCAGAATCCTTCTTCGGTCTGTCGGCAACCATGGCTTCCGTTGTTACCAGCAGGCCGGCGACCGAACTCGCGTCCTGTAGGGCGACCCTGACGACTTTGGCGGGGTCGATGATTCCCTTCCCGATTAGGTCACCGTATTCGCCTGTTTGGGCGTCATAACCGAAGGAGGCCGACTTATGGTCAGTCACCTTGCCAACAACGATCGAGCCTTCGACGCCGGCGTTCTCGGCGATCTGGCGGATCGGCGCCTGGAGCGCCCGGCGGACGATGTTTATGCCGGCCTCCTGGTCCTCGTTACGACCTTTGACCTTCAGCGACTTCGACGCCCAAAGCAGGGCGACACCACCGCCGGGCACGATGCCCTCCTCCACCGCCGCGCGCGTCGCGTTCAGCGCATCGTCGACGCGGTCTTTTCGCTCCTTCACCTCGACTTCACTTGAACCCCCGACTTTGATTACGGCAACGCCGCCGGCGAGCTTGGCCAGACGCTCCTGCAGTTTCTCCTTGTCATAGTCAGAGGTGGTGTCCTCGATCTGCTGTTTGATCTGGGCGATACGGGCCTCGATATCGACTTTCTTGCCGGCGCCATTGACGATGGTCGTGTCGTCCTTGGTGATGGTCACGCGTTTGGCACGGCCAAGCATGTCGATGGTCACGTTCTCGAGCTTGATGCCTAGATCCTCGGAGATGAGCTCACCACCGGTAAGCACCGCGATGTCCTGCAACATGGCCTTGCGGCGATCGCCAAAGCCCGGTGCCTTGACGGCCGCGACCTTCAAACCGCCACGGAGCTTGTTGACTACCAGGGTGGCGAGCGCTTCGCCCTCGATGTCCTCGGCGATGATGAGCAGCGGACGGCCCGACTGAACCACCAATTCCAGCAGCGGTAACATCGACTGCAGCCCGGAGAGCTTCTTCTCGTAGATGAGGATGTAGGGGGTCTCAAGCTCCGCCACCATCTTCTCGGCATTAGTGATGAAATAGGGGGAGATATAACCGCGGTCGAACTGCATGCCCTCGACCACTTCGAGTTCGCTTTCGAGGCTCTTCGCCTCCTCCACCGTGATCACGCCCTCATTACCGACCTTTTGCATGGCCTTGGCGATCATCTGGCCGATCTCTTTTTCGCCGTTTGCAGCGACCGTGCCGACCTGCGCGATCTCCTCTGACGACTTGACCTTCTTGGCCTGCCGCGCAATGTCCTTGACGACCTCGTCTACTGCCATGTCGATGCCACGCTTCAGATCCATCGGGTTCATACCGGCAGCAACCAGCTTGATCCCCTCCTTCACAATCGCCTGAGCCAGCACTGTCGCAGTGGTGGTGCCATCACCGGCGATGTCGCTTGTCTTCGATGCCACTTCGCGCAGCATTTGTGCGCCCATGTTCTCGAACTTGTCCTCGAGCTCGATCTCCTTGGCGACGGTGACGCCGTCCTTAGTGATGCGCGGCGCGCCGTAGCTCTTGTCGAGGACGACATTGCGGCCCTTGGGCCCGAGCGTCACCTTGACAGCGTTCGCGAGGACGTCGACGCCATGCAGCATCTTGTCGCGAGCGTCAGTGGAAAATTTGACGTCCTTGGCAGCCATTTTGATTCTCCTAAGTTGAATTATTGGAAGGCTACGGCAAGCCTATGCGGCCTTCTTGCTGGCCTTGGCGCCTTCGAGCACGCCCATGACGTCGGTCTCCTTCATGATGAGGAGTTCTTCGCCGTCGATCTTCACTTCTGTGCCTGACCATTTGCCAAACAACACTCGATCGCCTGCCTTGAGATCGATGGGGATGAGTTTGCCTGCTTCGTCACGCCCGCCAGGACCAACGGCGACGACTTCGCCTTCTTGCGGCTTTTCCTTGGCGGTGTCGGGAATGATGATGCCGGCCTTCGTTTTCTCTTCGCCTTCAAGACGGCGAATGACGACGCGGTCATGGAGTGGCTTAAATTTCATGGGTTCCCTCTCGGCGGTGGCGTGGGTGGGGGAAATCGGCTTTAGCACTCGTAGAGGAAGAGTGCCAGTCTTAAGTGGACGAGTGCGCACGGAAGAAGGCAAGTGATTTGGACTCGCTGCACCGCCGGCGAACTATCCCAAGTAAAATTGTGGCGTAACAAAAAGTATAGTGGAAAATATACTATAGAAAAAATCGAACTCCACAAAATCGTTCGCGAGAAATATTTTATTTAGCGCTTGTATATTTTTTTGCTAACGGCGTACGTAATGTAAACGATTTGGATGATCGTCATTCAAAAAATAAGTATTCCGTGATCGGAGAAAAAAAATGCAAAATACAACAGCAACAAATTCTAACAGTGCGGCTCAGAATGCTGACCAGAAAAGCGCTGTTATGAAGGAAATC
>JBAUOI010000010.1:0-6570 GCA_049579665.1 Methyloceanibacter sp. | reverse complement strand
TTGCGCGGAATGCCGGCGGTGACGATCACCACGTCGGCGTCTTTCAGCTCGGCATACTCGTTGGTGCCCTTGAATTTCGGCACATAGCCCTCGACCGGGGCCGATTGGGACAGATCGAGCGCCTTGCCCTGCGGTACGCCGTCGACCACATCGAACAGGACGATTTCGCCAAGCTCCCGGATGCCGGCAAGATGGGCCAGCGTGCCGCCGATCTGGCCCGCGCCGACCAGCGCAATACGATTACGCGCCATGAGATCCCCTTCCGCTAAGACTGCCCGCCGCCCGCTCCCGCAGGCCAACACCAACGCGTGGTTGGTTAAATGCAATCGGGCCCGCGCGCAAGGTGGTAGCCGGGCATGGACCGGTTTGGGGCCTATCGGCTAAGCTTTGCGGCTACAGCCTTTCTTGGGGAGGGGGGCGCCATGGCGGAACATCAGGCGGCGGGCGGCCCCGACACTGAACATTGGCCGGCCGTGGTCTGGCTCGCCCGGCTCAGCGTCTATTTCCTGGCGCAAGGCGCTCTCGCGCTGCTCGCCTATGCCTATTACGGCTTCGGCAGCGATCCAAACAGCTTCGCCCTCGGCTTCCGTATCGACCCAATCCTCGCCGCGATCAATTTCGTCTGGGGACTGATCGGCACCTATATCGGCTTCTTCAACCCGCGCCATGCCACTGGCTTCGTGCTCGCCTGCGCCGCGTTCTACACGCTGCTTGCCGTGCTTGGCACGTTCACCTCGCAGCATCTCGGCATGCTGCTCAACGACCGGGTGAATCTGTTCCATTGGGCGATCGTGCTGCCGGCCTGGGCGATCGGGCTTTATGCGCTGTGGCGCAAGCAGGGCTGATGCTCATTGCGGCGGGGCGGGGACGTTGACCACCAGCGGCGCGTCCTTCGGCTTGATGCGCACGACGAACAGCTTCACCGGCTTGTCGGATTGGTTCATGCCGCGATGCACGACATTCGGCCGGAGATAGCTGGCTTCTCCAGCCTTCAACTGCTTCACCGGCTCGCCTTCGATCTGAAAGCTGAAATCGCCCTCGACGACATAAGCGATCTCGTGTGCGTCGGGATGGATGTGCCAAGGCAGCACCGCGCCCGGCGCCGCGTTGACCTCCTTGCCGGGCTCGCGCGCCATGGCTTCGGCGAAGAGCTGCTGCGAGGTGACTGCGCTCTGGCTGTCGGGTTCGCGCGCAAGCCCATAGCCCGTCGCGCCGGCAAGACCAGCCAGAAGCACGACGCTAACGATCCAATTCCGCAGTCTCATGGCTTCACTCCATCCAGGCCAATTCTGGTCGCTCGTTTCGGCCTATAGTCCCGCCGATGGGCAAGCGATTCGCTTGCCGCTTTGTTTGAGCATGATCTCATCGGAAAGCCGGTTCCCACTTTTCCGGATCATGCTTCTAAGGAGGGCAGCATGAACGTCAATTACGGTATGGAAGGCGCAAAATACGGCATCAGTTTTGGCACTGCGCTTGCCATCGCCATTTCCTACACCAACAACCACTCAATCCTCTGGGCGATCATCCACGGCTTCTTCAGCTGGCTCTATGTGATCTATTTCGCCCTGTTCAAATAGGGCGAAAACGGCCGCCAGGCTGGGCCTGCTCACGCAGGTTTGTAGGCGCCGCGGTTTACCGCTAAAGTCCGCGCAGGGAAGAGGGTTGCGTCCGCGCGGGGGTTGGTCATGGTCACGTTCAGGCGGCTTCCTGCGCGCAGAGCTTTGCTCGGCGCGCTTTTCGGCATGGTCGCGCTGGCGGCCTTGAGCGCCGCGCCTCAAGCCGGCCAATATGAGCAGCCGCCGTCCTTCTCGGCCTCGCAGGTGCTGCCCGCCAATCTGCTGCGCAGCCCGTATTACACGGTCGGCGATCGTGTCGGGCTCGACGACTTCCAATATGTGTTCAGGGTCGACACCAAATGGGGGACCTTCACCGTCAAGGGCCTCGATTTGATGCGGGTCAGGGCGCGCGAGATCGCCGCGACCGCCAAGATGGAGGAGATCGGCGGCGCCGAGACCGTGGTGGATGCCGCCGGACGCACAGCACTGAAACCGCTCGCCACCGCCAAGGATCTCGTCACCGCGCCCGGCAAGACCATCGGCGATACGTTCAAGGGCGTCGGCAATATTTTCGGCAGCGCTGGCGCGTCGATGTCCGCGACCGACCCGCATAAAGAGGGCGTGGTCGCCTCGCTCACCGGCGGCGCCACGGCGCGGCGCAAGCTCGCTTACGCCTTCGGCGTCGATCCCAACACCAGCTTTCCGCCGCTGCATGACGAGCTGACGCGGCTCGCCACGGCGAATGCCATCGGCGAGACCGGCGTCAATGCCGGGCTTGCCTTCGTCACCGGCGGCGCGGGCATCGCCATCAGCGTCGGCGGCACCAGCCGGACGCTTCGGCTTGCGCTGCGCGACAAGACGGCGGCGCAGCTCGAGCAGGACGGCCGCGGCATGCTCGCCTCGATCGGCCTATCGGGTGGGGCGGTGGACGCCTTCTACGCCAACCCCAATCTTTCGCCGACCGACAAATTCATCATCGTCAATGCGCTGGTCATGCTGGGTGGGACCAGCGGCCGGGAGATCTTCATCGCTGGGGCGGCCAACGCCAAGAGCATCGAGATGGGCTTCTTCTACCGGCGACAGGCCGAGCTGATCGCCGGCTACGACAAGAAGGTCGCGCCGGTGACCGCGTTCGTCCGCGCGGGCGGCGCGCCGATGCTGCAAACCGCCAAGGGCACGCTGAGCCTCTTGCCGGTCGACTATCTCTTTTGGTCGCCGCCGCTCGAGGGCCTTGTTCAAGGCGCCGGACGCGGCGGCGAGATCTGGATCACCGGCCGCGCCAGCCAGAGGGCGACGGCTCAACTCGCGGCGCTAGGCTGGACGCTGGTGCCCAAGGCGGGCGGCAGACTAGGCGAATAACCCAAGCCTATTTCTCGATGCCGATGCCGGGGCCATTGGTGTGATAACCCGGTCCGAAGCGCGACTCGTAATGCGGCCCGATATAGCCCCAACGCGGGCCGTTGATCCGGTCGCGGATGATCATGCGACGCGGCCCGGCCGGCGTTCTGAAATCGCCATAGGTGGGCGCACCCTTGTTGACATAGACCTTCTGCCGCTTGGCGGCCTCGCCGGGAGTCGCCGCAAGCACGGCGCCAGCGCCCAGTGCAAACGCCAGACCGGTCATTCTAGTGAGCGTGATGAGCGTGCTCATGTTCGTGCTCCTCGATGGTGCGCCGTTGCGCCAGTCTCTCCTTGGCCTTTCGCTCACGCCATGAAACGCGCAGTTTATGAATAAACAACCAAGCGTAGAAGGCGGCAATGGCGGTAAGGGCAGCGCCTGCGCCAACGATCAACATGGAAGCGCCCTCTCTTCTTGCGTCACCCCGCCTGTTTAGCCCCGCCGCCCCCGCTTGGTTTCGGGCTTAGTGCCGCAGTCCAATGGTCTTTTCGCTTGCAGGAGCAACGGTTAGGGCAGGGGGAGGGTTCCGGCGCGTTCCTCAGGCAGGACATGCGCTCTCCTTGCCGCGATGCGTCATGCGTCCGGAGTTTGCTCGTAGGGTGGGCAAAGGCACGTTGGCGCCGTGCCCACCATTCTTTACGCGTGGGGAACGAAGCGTTGCCCACCCTGCGTTCCGAGGGGGATGGCGCGCCGAACGGCGCAAAATCCTTATGGCTCGTGCCTTGCGGCACGCAGGCGCCTTCCGGCGCGCCAATCACGACGTTTCCGGCATCGGGCCCCGCTTTCTCCATTGAGGTCGGATCAACTCCGCCTCAAGTCGTCAGCCAGCTCCTGGCAGGACCTCCTAGTGGGTCCGGGGGGAGCTCCAATGCCGCCCGGGAGTCTCGTTGCGACGAGACCCGCAGGCGCCGCACCCCGTCCCGCCATCGCAACGCCTCGCGAAAGCGCCCCTTAGAAGGACGAGGTGAGTGCATGATAAGCGCAGTTCGAGAGGCGGGAATTGTGCGGGGATAACGCACCCATTCTCGTCACGGCCGGGCTTGTCCCGGCCATCCACGACAGGGCGAGTTGCGCGGGTGAAATTCGTGGATTGCCGGCACTTCGGCCGGCTATGACGCGTTTGGTTTTGGGTCCGAAACGAACAACGAAGCGCGTGCATGCGCGCCGGGCGCTAGAACCCAAACAGAGCGCGGGTGAAGTCGTTGTCCCGGCCCGGCCTGTTGCGGCGCTTGTTGGGCGGCGGCGCCCAGTTCTGGTTGTCGGCCATCACCTCGTCCGCCCAGGTGTCGGGCACGTAGCCCTTGCCGCTCAGCGCTGCGTTCATCCTCGAGTCGTGGCCGTAAAGGTCGTTGAACGTCGAGATCGACCCGTCATCGTTCACGCGCAGGGTGAAATAGGTGATGTAGACGGGGATGTGCTGATCGAGCGCGACGTGATTGTCGCCGCCGGCGTCGAAGGTCGACTCGACGCGCGCCGCGCTCCAGCTCTTGTCGTGCTTGAGGATGACCTCGGCGAGCTTCTCGGGATATTGCACGCGCATGCAGCCATGACTCTCGGCGCGCACGGCATTGTTGAACAGAAACTTCTGCGTGGTGTCGTGCATGTAGACATCGTGCTTGTTGGGGAACACGAATTTCACGCGGCCGAGCACGTTGCCTGGTCCCGGCGGCTGTACCAGATCGAAATTGCGGATGTCGTTGCGGCTCCAATCGATCGAATCGGGATCGATGTCGCGGCCGCCATACTTGATGCGAAGGCCGTGACGCTGAAGGACGGAGGTGTCAACGCCGCCGCCGAAGAAGCCGCCGCCTTGACCCATATACGGCGCGATCTCCTCCATCTTGATCGAATTGGGAACGTTCCAATAGGGATTGAAGACGACCTCCTCCATCTCGTCGGAGATCACGGGCGTCTGCTTGTCGGGCTTGCCGACCACCACCCGCGCGGTGTGGATGGGCGTGCCTTCCTCGACGACGCGGACGGTGAATTCGGGGATGTTGACCGTCACGTAGAACGCGCCGAGATCGTGCGGCAGCCAGCGCCAGCGCTCCATGTTGACGAGGATCTGCTTGATGCGCGCGGGGCTTGCCACCGGCTCTTGCGGCTGACCGCCGTTGAGGATGCGCCGCGTGCCGGAGCCGACCATGCCGTCGGGCAACGAGCCGTTGGAGCGCTGGAACTGCTTCACCGCCTCGAGCACGGCCTCGTCGAATCTGTTGGGGTTCGATCCGGCGGGCACGTCGAGCCGCTGGCGCAATAAAGCGACCTGCTCGTTCTCCACGCCGAATTTCAGCACGGGTCCGGGCGGGATGGTCACCACGCCGGGCTTCGGCTCCTCGACCTTGCCGCCTCTGAGCTCAAGCAGCTTCTGCCGGAGCGCTTCGAATTGCGGCTGGTCGGGCTGGAAGCTCCTGAGATAGGCGCCGGGGTCGGAGCGGATGGCGATCGACTCCAGCACCTCGGATGGATTGGGGAGCGCGAGGCTCGGATCGAGATTCTTGCTGACACGCACAGGCTCAATGCGTCCGCCGCGCGCATCCTTGGCATAATCGAGCACGGCGTAGCTCACTTTCACCTCGGCATCGGCGAGCCAATCCTTGGCCTTGGGATCGGAGGCGTTGTAGCCGGCGGCGTCGGGCAGCTTATAGTCGGAGGCGTTGAGGCCGTAATCGTCGGCCTTGCCGATCTCGGCGATGACGGACTTGGCGCGATCGGTGAGGCCGTTCTCGTTGACCCAAAGCAGCGGCTGGTCGGGCACCAAGTAATATTCGATCAGCGCGTTCTTCTGCGCCTTGCGCATGCTGGTATCGCCCGATTTCTCGGCGAGCAGGCCTTGCACACCGATGCGCACAGCTTCGGTCTGGTCGATGAGATTGTCGGGCCCGTTAGGCTCGGCCGCGTTTGCAGGCAGGCAGGCCGTCGCCGCGATCAGCAGCCCTAATGCGATTGCCCTCATCATCAGCTCCCTCGAGCCAGGCGGAATGGCGCGCCCGGCAATATCTACCCCGTGTCTTCCTAAGGTGCCCGATTGCGTCTTATTCGGCTAGCACGAAAAGCAGCTTAAATTTGGGCTGACTGCGGCGCGGCCACAGGAAAAATCCTGGGAATCCAGGCACGCTCGAAGGGAGCCTCCCGCCGCCCAGGCACGAAGCTGTGATGCCACGGTGAATACGGCGCAACTAGAATCTCAGGGGCGAGTGCGACTGGAATCGAGACATGCCCAAGGAGCGAACATGAAACCTGCCCATAAATCTGGCGCAGCCGTCGCCATCGCCGTGGCCGCGCTGATCGTTGCCGTTGGCACGCCGATGGGTGTCGCTTCAGCCGGCGGCGCCAGGGGAAAGTGCATCGGCGCCAATGCCTGCAAGGGCAAGAGCGACTGCGGCGGCAAGAACGGCTGTCCCGGCCAGAACGCCTGTAAGGGCCAGGGCTATCTCGAGCTGACCAAGGCCGAATGCAGCAAGATCCCGGGCACCAGATTCAAGCCGTAGCGAAACGCGTGATGCTTTGGGTGACAGAGCCTGGCTTCGCGTCAGGTCCGACCCCGGCGCACCCGCGAGGCGATCCAACACAAACTAACGTTGTAAGGGCGCGAACCGAGAGCGATTGTATGTA
>JBAUOI010000009.1:0-5425 GCA_049579665.1 Methyloceanibacter sp. | reverse complement strand
TCGCGCGAGATCTTCAAGCGCATCGTCGAGAGCTATCTCGCCACCGGCGAGCCGGTCGGTTCGCGCAATCTGAGCCGCGCTCTGCCGATGACCCTGTCCCCCGCATCGGTGCGCAACGTCATGTCCGACCTCGAAAATCTCGGACTGATCTACGCGCCGCATACCAGCGCGGGGAGGCTTCCCACACAGTCCGGCTTGCGGCTGTTCATCGACGGCTTGCTCGAGGTTGGCGACATCAGCGGCGAGGAGCGCAGCCAAATCGAGAGCCGCTTCGCCGGGGGAGGGCGGCGCCGCGCCATCGAGGATTTGCTGGGCGAGGCCGGCGAAATGTTGTCGGGACTGTCGCGCTGCGCCGGGGTGGTGCTGGTCGAGAAGCAGAGCAAGCGGCTGAAGCAGGTCGAGTTCGTCAATCTCGGACCCGGCCGGGCGCTGGCGGTGCTGGTCGGCGAGGACGGTGATGTCGAGAACCGCATCATCAGTCTGCCCGAAGGCCTGCCGCTGGCCTCGCTGCAAGAGGCCTCCAACTACGTCAATGCCCGCATCGGCGGGCTCACTCTGGCCGAGGCGCGCTTGCGCATCGAGACGGAGATCGAGGCGCGGCGCGCGCAACTCGACGCGCTGACCGCGCGCGTCGTCACCGAGGGCCTCGCCACCTGGTCCGGCGACGGCGACGACCGCAAGAGCCTGATCGTATGCGGCCGCGCGCATCTCCTCGAGGACGTGCGCGCCATGGAGGATCTCGAGCGGGTGCGGCTCTTGTTCGAGGATCTCGACACCAAGACAGACCTGATTCAACTGTTGGGCCTGGCCGAGCGCGCCGACGGAGTGCGCATCTTTATCGGCTCGGAGAACAAGCTGTTCTCGCTGTCGGGCTCGGCCTTGATCGTCTCGCCGTTCGAGGACAGCGAACAGAAAATCGTTGGTGTGCTTGGGGTGATCGGCCCGACGCGCCTCAATTACGCGCGCATCATCCCCATGGTCGACTACACGGCACGGCTGCTCGGGCGCCTCGTCCCTTGATTTTTTTCGGCTTACGGTCGATATCCCCGGTTACTTCCCGCCCTGCAACGCTTCGCCGAGGCTGCCAATGCCCGACGACAAGACCGGTCCCAACGAGACGAACGAGGATCAGGCAAAACCTGCCGATGCTCTCAAGGCCGAGGCGCAGACCGACGGCGACCCAAGCCGCAAGCTTGGCGCCGATCTCGACGCGCTGCTGGTCGAGAACGCCGAGATGCGCGACCGGCTGCTGCGCACCCTCGCCGACATGGAGAATCTGCGCCGCCGCACCGAGCGGGAGAAGACCGATACGGCGCGCTACGCGATCACCAATTTCGCCCGCGACGTGCTGACGGTCGGCGACAATCTCAAGCGCACGATGGATCACGTGCCGGCGGAAGCCGCGGCGGAGGACCCCGCGCTGAAAACCTTCCTCGAAGGCGTCGAGTTGACCGAGCGCGAGCTGTTGAACGTGCTGGAGCGGCACGGCGTCACCCGCATCGAGCCGCTGGGGCAGCGCTTCGACCCGAACTACCATCAGGCGATGTACGAGGCGCAGAACGCCGAGGTGCCGGAAGGCACGGTGGTCGATGTGATGCAATCAGGCTATGCCATCGGCGACCGCTGTCTCAGGCCGGCTTTGGTTGCGGTGGCCAAGGGCGGCGCAAAGCAACCCAAGCCGCAGGGCGACGGCGATGGAGCCGCGGCGCGCAAAGCCGCCAACGACGATTTTCCCGACGGATGGCCGGGCGACTGAGGCTGATTTAAGTACATCGGCGCGCTCAGCTCGGCTTGGTCACGCGGCGGAGCGTGAGATTGAACCTGCCGCCTTCGGGGAGAAGGTCTGACGTGCCCTCCAAGATGCGGTCGATGCCGTGATAAGCGAGCCGGTCTTCGCCGCCGAGCACCACCACATCGCCTGATCCGAGCTCCAACTTTTGCGTCGGCTCTTTGCGCATCCGTCCCCCAACGCGGAAGATCCCGGTATCGCCCAGCGAGACTGAAAGCACCGGGGCCGCGAAATCCTCCTCGTCTCTATCTTGATGCAGACCCATCTTGGCGCCGCCGGCGTAGTAATTGATGAGGCAGGCCTCTGGCGGAGCGGGATAGCGCGCGACCTCCTCCCACAGATCGAGCAGCCTGGACGGGATCGGCGGCCACGGCTTTCCGGTCTCAGGGTGGGTCGGCTGATAGCGATAGCCGCGCTCCTTGTCGGTGACCCAGCCGAGTGGCCCGCAATTCGTCATGCGCACGCTCATCGGCTTGCCCGAGCCCGGCATGGTGGGCGTGAACAGCGGCGCTTGCGCAATGATCGCGCGCAGTTCGGCCAAAAGCGCGGTCTGCCCGGCGGAATCGAGCGCTTGCGGAAAATAATTCATGCCACCTTTGTTCCACCCCAAGGCTAGCTTAGGTTCTGCCATATAGCTAAAGCGGCGGCGAATGAGGAGATCGACCCGGTGGCGGCAAAGGCGCAGAAAGCCAATCCCGACGGATATGTGCATTCCCGCGATGTGAGCGAATATCAGCGCCTGCGCGATCAGGCGCTAATGTGGCAGCGGGCGACCGAGGAGGTGCTCGACCGTGTCGGGCTCAAGCCCGGCATGAGCTGCCTCGACGTCGGCGCAGGCCCGGGCGCGGTGATGCGGCTGATGGGAAACCGCGTGGGCCCGCAAGGCCGCGTCACCGGCATCGAGATCGACCGCCAGCTCGGGGCCCAGGCGCTTGCCGATCTCCGCGCGGAAGGGGGCGCACAATTCGAGATGGCCGCCGCCGACATGTTCGAGCTCGACGATGTGCCGGGCGCGCCCTTCGATCTCACCTTCTGCCGCCTGTTCCTCATGCATATGTCGGACCCGGTGGCGGCCCTGGAGAAGATGTTCTTCTGGACCAAGCCGGGCGGGGTGCTGGTGGCGCAGGAGTTCGACTTCGGCGCCATCGCGGTCGAGCCCATCTGCCCGGCCATGGCCGAGTTCAACCGCGTGTTCGAGGGCGTGTTCAGAGGGCATGGCCGAAACTTGCGGGCGGGGCGCCAACTGCCCGCGCAGTTCGAGGCGGCGGGTCTCGGCCTTCCCGACGGCACTTCGGCCGAAGCCAAATTCCTGCCGCTAAAGGACATGGCGGCAATGTTGATCGGCGTTTACCAAGGGCTGTTCGCCTCTGCCGCGGAATTGGGCATCGCCGACGCGACCCGGGCGGCGCAGTTCAAGGTCGAGATGGCGGAGGCCGCCGCCGATGGGCGCTATTACTGCCTCACCCCCATTCTCATCGCCGCCTGGAAGCGCGTGGCGTGATAGAACCCTCACCGACGATGCTGTCATACCCGCTTCTCCTTGCGGGCCATAGGGTTGCCTCCTATATAACCGCGGAACCCCGCCGGATGAGTCGGCGGGTGCGCCGCATGTGGGGACCGACGTCACGCCTCGCGCTGCATTGCCGGGTGCCGATCATGGGCCCGGGACGGTCTGCCAGAAAGAGAGGTCTGTAATGGCGAAAGTGATCGGTATCGATCTCGGCACTACCAATTCTTGCGTCGCCGTGATGGAGGGAAAGAATCCGAAGGTCATCGAGAATGCCGAAGGCATGCGCACGACGCCCTCGATGGTCGCCTTCACCGATGACGGCGAGGTCATCGTAGGACTCCCCGCCAAGCGACAAGCCGTCACCAATCCCGAGAATACGTTCTTCGCCATCAAACGCCTGATCGGCCGCCGCTACGAAGACCCGATGGTCGAGAAGGACAAGAAGCTCGTCCCCTACAAAATCGTCAAAGCCGGCAACGGCGACGCCTGGGTCGAATCCCACGGCAAGCAATATTCACCCTCGCAGATTTCCGCCTTCATCCTGCAAAAGATGAAGGAGACCGCCGAAGCCTATCTAGGCCAGAAGGTCGAGCAGGCGGTCATCACCGTCCCCGCTTATTTCAACGACGCGCAGCGCCAAGCCACAAAGGACGCCGGCAAGATCGCCGGCCTGGACGTGTTGCGCATCATCAACGAGCCGACTGCGGCCGCTCTGGCCTACGGGCTTGAGAAGAAAGAGGGCAAGACGATCGCCGTCTATGACCTCGGCGGCGGCACGTTCGACATTTCGATCCTTGAGATCGGCGACGGCGTGTTCGAGGTGAAATCGACCAACGGCGACACCTTCCTCGGCGGCGAGGACTTCGACATGCGCATCGTCGATTACCTCGCCAACGAGTTCAAGAAAGAGAGCGGCATCGATCTGCGCGGCGACAAGCTCGCGCTGCAGCGCCTGAAAGAGGCGGCCGAGAAAGCCAAGATCGAGCTCTCCTCGACCACACAGACCGAGATCAACCTGCCCTTCATCACCGCCGACAAGTCCGGCCCGAAGCATCTCACCATGAAGCTCACCCGGGCCAAGCTCGAGAGCCTGGTGGACGATCTCATCCAGAAGACCATCGGCCCCTGCGCCAACGCGCTGAAAGACGCCGGCCTGAAGGCCGCCGAGATCGAGGACGTGGTGCTGGTCGGCGGCATGACGCGCATGCCGAAAGTGGTCGAGACGGTGAAGACCTTCTTCGGCCGCGAGCCGCATAAGGGCGTCAATCCCGACGAGGTGGTGGCCATCGGCGCGGCGATCCAGGCGGGCGTGCTGCAAGGCGACGTCAAGGACGTGCTGTTGCTCGACGTGACCCCGCTCTCGCTCGGCATCGAGACCTTGGGCGGCGTGTTCACCCGTCTGATCGATCGCAACACAACGATCCCGACCAAAAAGAGCCAGGTGTTCTCGACCGCCGAGGACAATCAGAACGCCGTCACCATCCGCGTGTTCCAAGGCGAGCGGGAGATGGCGGCCGACAACAAGATGCTCGGCCAATTCGATCTCGTCGGCATTCCGCCGGCCCCGCGCGGCGTGCCGCAGATCGAGGTGACCTTCGATATCGACGCCAACGGCATCGTCAATGTCTCGGCCTCCGACAAGGCGACCGGCAAGGAGCAGTCGATCCGCATCCAGGCGTCGGGCGGCCTCACCGAAGCGGATATCAACCGCATGGTCAAAGAGGCCGAAAGTCACGCCGAGGAGGACAAGAAGCGGCGCGAGCTGGTCGAGATCAAGAACCAGGCCGAGGCTCTGGTGCACTCGACCGAGCGCATGCTGAAGGACTATGGCGAAAAGGTTCGTGCCGGCGACAAGGCGCTGGTGGAGACCGCGGTCAACGATCTGAAAACCGCGCTCCAGGGCGAGGACAAGGACGCGATCAAGCAGAATACCGACGCGCTTGCCCAGGCCTCGATGAAGCTTGGCGAGGCGATGTATCAGGCGAGCCAGGGTCAGGCCGGAGCTGGCGGCGGTGGGCCTTCCGCCGAGGCGGGTCCCGACGACAAAGTGGTCGATGACGACTTCGAAGAGGTCAAGGACGACGACAGCAAGAAGTCGGCCTAGACAGCGTGCATGGCTTTAGCGC
>JBAUOI010000008.1:0-11069 GCA_049579665.1 Methyloceanibacter sp. | reverse complement strand
GCGCGGCGATCTCCTCGCCATTGGCTTCGAGCAACGCCGTCTCGACACGTGTCGGGTAGTATTCTTCGAGCTTGGTGATCTCCTCGAACAGCTCGGAGCCCCGCGCATCGTAGAAGAAGCGGCAGGGCCCGCTGCGGGGAGTGCGGGAGAGGCCCGCCAGCACCGCTTCGGCGAACTCACCACTTGCCGGTGCCTCCGCGCGCAGGCTCCGCGACGAAGCCGCGGGACCTGTCGGGAATTGAAGCGAGATGTCGTCCTCCATCACACGTCCGCCGCGAGCCTTAAGCCCGTGAACTGCCAGCGCTGATGCGGATAGAAGAAATTGCGATAGGTCCGCCGCACATGGCCCTCTGGCGTCACGCAGGAGCCGCCCCTGAGCACGAACTGATTGCACATGAACTTGCCGTTATATTCGCCGACCGCTCCGGGCGTGGCCTTGAAGCCCGGGTAGGGGAGGTAGGCGCTCCCCGTCCACTCCCACACATCGCCGAACATCTGCTGGAGGCGCGGGCCGATCCCAGCCGGCATCGGCCGCAAATGCCCTGCGCCGAGTGTGCGGCCTTCGACAGCGACGCTCGCTGCCGCGACCTCCCACTCGAACTCCGTCGGCAGCCGATGGCCGGCCCAGCGGGCAAAGGCGTCGGCCTCGTAATAGCTGACATGGGTGACCGGCGCCGCCGGGTCGAGCGGGCGGAAGCCCATCAGGCTCATCTGCCCGTAACCGCCGTCGCCCTTCTCGAAATAAAGCGGTCCTTCCCAACCCTGGCTCTTCACCATGTTCCAGCCATCGGCGAGCCAGAGCACAGGCCGGGCATAGCCGCCGTCCTCGATGAACTCGATCCACTCGGCGTTGGTGACCGGGCGGCTCGCAAGTTTGAAGGCGTGGATCAGCGTCTCGTGGCGTGGTCCTTCATTGTCGTAGGCGAAGCCGCCGCCATCATGGCCCACTTCGAAAATGCCGCCCTCGAAGGCAAGCCAGTCGAGCGGCGCCGCATGGCCGGCGCCGATGCCGGGACCGGCCTCGCGATAAGCGGGCTTGAGCGGCTCGGCGGCGAACAGGCTGAGGATATCGGTGAGCAGAAGCTCCTGGTGCTGCTGCTCATGGTTGATACCGAGTTCGATCAGCTCGGCCGCCTCCGGGTCAAGCGCGGTATCGAACAAGCGTCCGAGCGCCTGATCGACGAAAGCACGATAGTCGCGCACCTCTTCGGCGGACGGCCGCGTCAGCAAGCCACGCTTGCCGCGCGGTTGCCGCGCGCCGACGCTTTCATAGTAGGAGTTGAAGCAATATTCGAAGCGCTCGTCGAACACGCGATAGCTGGCGAGGAAGCGCTTCAGCAGGAAGGCCTCGAAGAACCAGGTGGTATGCGCGAGATGCCATTTGGTCGGGCTCGCGTCATCCATCGCTTGCACGACCTGATCCTCATCGCTCAAGGGTGCGGCAAGCTCGGTCGAGAGCGCGCGCGTGGCCAACAGGCGATCGCGCAGCGAGACTGACTCGGTCTTCGGCTTGATGTCGGCGACGACGACGTTATGGAGGTTCATCATCCACTCCCTCGGCTCGGGCTGTGTTGCAACGGGGAAAAGCCCGGATTCGCCGAGCCGACGCGCCGCACTCACCGAAACGCCAGATTTACCAGCTTGTTCCGGTACGCGGAATGGTTAAGCATGCACAACTCTGTGAGGCAGAATTGATTTTCGCCGGAGTCTTGCGTTGCAGAACAACCGCGCCAGAAGCGACGACAGCGTCATTCCCTTCGACCGCCGCCAGTCTCCGGTGGCTGCCGAGCTGCAACGGGGCGTCTGCCGGAGATTCCGCGCCGAGGGCTTCTCCGTCGTCACCGAGCTGTCGCTCGCCAATGGCCGGCGGGCCGATGTCGTGGCGCTGTCCTCGGGCGGCGACATTACCATTGTCGAGATCAAATCCTGCCTGCTCGACTATCAGAGCGACGGGAAATGGCACGACTATCTGCCCTTCTGCGACCGGCTCTATTTTGCAGTGGCCGCCGACTTTCCCTGCGCGGTGATCCCGGATTCAGCGGGGCTCATTCTCGCCGACCGCTACGGCGCCGAGCTGGTGCGTGAGCCGGTCGAGGAGCGTCTTACCGCCGCGCGCCGCAAAGCCATGATGCTGTGCTTCGCCCGCGCCGCCGCGCTGAGGCTCCAGCTCCACCTCGATCCGTCTTGCAGCTTTGAGGTCTGAGCTACTTCGGGGCGCGTTTGGCGAGGATGCGCTGTAGCGTGCGCCGATGCATGTTGAGCCGGCGCGCGGTTTCGGAGACATTGCGATTGCAAAGCTCATAGACCCGCTGGATGTGCTCCCAGCGCACGCGATCGGCCGACATCGGGTTCTCCGGCGGCGGCGCCTTGGCTGTCGTGGTCGATGCGATCAGCGCGTTGTAGACGTCGTCCGCGTCAGCTGGCTTGGCGAGATAGTCCACCGCGCCGAGCTTCACGGCCGTGACGGCGGTGGCGATATTGCCGTAGCCGGTCAGCACCACCGCGCGGGCTTCGGGACGCACGTCCTTCAGCGCGGCGATCACATCGATGCCGTTGCCGTCATCGAGCCGCATATCCACCACGGCGAAAGCCGGCGGGCGGCGCTTGAGCGAGGTTAGTCCATCTTCCACCGAAGCGGCGGCCTCGACCGCGAAGCCGCGCGTTTCCATGGCGCGCGCGAGCCGCGCGAGGAAGGCGCGATCGTCATCGACGATCAGCAGGGTATTGTCCTCAAGCACGGTGAAATCGGTCTGAGGCGTGGGCGAGAATTGTTGAGCTTCCATGTCCGGGCTCTCCTGGTGCTTCTGCTCCTGCCCCGTCCCCACGGCGTAAGCTCCCATAGGATAGAAGGATTCGTCCGATTGGCTCTGCGACGAGATGCCGTAGAGCTAGGGGCTCTTACCCCCTTCGGCAAGGTTGCGGGCGGCGATTACAGCAATCGAGGCAAAGTGACGCTGGTTAATGGCGTGTGCTTTAGGCGATCGGCTCGCGTTTTGGGGCGGTTTTCTGGAAGGCATGCTCGAATTTCGCCCGCGGCCAGCTCACCGTGACCACGGCGCCCCCTCGCGGCAACGGGCGGTTGGCAAGCTCGAGCGTGGCGCCTGACCGCTCTAGCAGCGTCTTGGCGATGAAGAAGCCGAGCCCCATGCCGACATGCTCGTCCGTGGTGTCTCGTTCGATTTGCGCCGAGCGGGTGGTGACGAAGGGTTCGCCGAGCTGCTCCAGCACATGCAACGGGAAGCCGGCGCCGTCGTCGGCGATGACGATGGTCACCTCGTCCTTCGACCAGCGCGCCTCGACCTCGACCTTGCTCGCCGCGAAGTCGATGGCGTTCTCCACCAGATTGCCCAGGCCGTAGAGCATGCCGGGGTTCCGCTCGGTCACCGGCTCGGGCATGGAACCGCGCGGCGCGCCCTTTTCGGCCGGCCCGGTCTTCACCTCGATCGGCACGGCGACGAGGCGATGCGGCGCCACCACCTCTTCGATCAGATGGCTCAAAGGCAGCCGCGACACGATCAGGTCATGCTGCTCGCCGCCACCGGCAAGCTCCGCCAGGATGTCGCGACAGCGCTCGGCCTGCGCGCGCAACAGCAGCAGATCCTCGTAATGCGGATCGGACGGCTTGGCGTCGCGCATCAGCTCCTTGGTCACCACCGCGATGGTCGCGAGCGGCGTACCGAGTCCATGCGCGGCGGCCGCCGCGAGGCCGTCGAGCGCCGAGAGCTTCTGCTCGCGCGCGAGCACCATCTCGGCGGCGGCAAGCGCCTTGGCCATTCGCCTCGCCTCCTCGGCGGTGCGCCAGGAATAGAAGCCGATGAACAGGATGCCGGAAACGACCGCCGCCCACACGCCCATCACATAGGGGAAGGGGAGCAGGAGATTGGCGTGATGGAACCAGGGCAGCGGATGGTGGAACTTCGTCAGCAGCGTCGCCGCGACGATGGCGAGCGCGCCGAGCGCGGCTGTGATGTTGAGCGGAAGCGTCGAGGCCGACACGGTGACCGGCGCGATCAGCAGGAAGGCGAACGGGTTCTCCAGCCCGCCGGTGAGATAGAGCAGCGCCGCCAGCTGCAAAATGTCGTAGGCCAACATGATGAACGCGTAATGGCTGCGCAAGCGCTGGCTTGCCGGGTAGCGGATGCGCAGCGCGACATTGATCCAGGCCGACAGCGCGATCACCGCGAGACAGCCGCCGATCGGCAGATCGATGCCAAGCACCCAATAGGCGCCGATCACCGTCAGGCTTTGCCCCAGCACGGCGAGCCAGCGCAGCCGCACGATGGTCTGCAAGCGGACCCGGCTTTCGCCCTGCCTTAGCCAGTCCGGCACGGTGGGGCGGCGGATGGTTTGACTATTGTCGAGGGCGGCCATAGGTGAAGTCTAGCATGGGCGAGAGAGCCATAATTCCGACAAAGCGGACGCTTTAGCGAAGCCATGGATGAGAGAGTAGATACCGCAAGCCAAGCGGCGCACGAAAGCGTCGTGGAAGCGCACGCCGAGGCGGGTGTGCCCGTGGCGGTGCGCGACCTCACCAAGCTTTATGGCACTGTCACCGCCGTCAACCATATCAGCTTCAGCCTCGCTCAAGCCACGACGGTGGCTCTGCTTGGCGGCAACGGGGCGGGCAAGACCACGACCATCGCCATGCTGCTCGGCCTTGTGATGCCGAGCTCGGGCGAGGTGCGGGTATTCGGCGCCGATATGAGCCGCGATCGCGGCTCTGTCACGCATCGACTGAATTTCCAGAGCCCTTATGTCGATCTGCCGGCGCGGCTCACGGTCAAGCAGAACCTGACCGTCTATGCCGGGCTCTACGGCATCGGCAACGTCGCCGAGCGCATCGCCTATGTCGCCCGTGATTTGCAGATCGAGGATCTGCTCGACCGCCCGACCGGCAAACTGTCGGCCGGCCAGAAGACCCGTGTGGGCCTCGCCAAGGCGCTGCTCAACGCGCCGGAGCTTCTCTTGCTCGATGAGCCCACCGCCTCGCTCGACCCCGATACCGCCGACTGGATCAGGCGGAAGCTCAAGCACTACGCGGAGAGCCGCGGCGCGACGCTGCTGTTTGCCTCGCACAACATGGCCGAGGTGGAGCGGCTCGCCGATCGCGTCATCCTGCTCGATTCGGGCCGCATCATCGAGGACGGCACACCGGCGCATCTGATCCACACCTACGGTAAGGCGACGCTGGAAGAGGTGTTTCTCGACGTGGTGCGCGGGCGGGCGAGGGAGCCGTTGGAGAGGCCGGAGGACGAGGCATTGCCTGCCCGCAAAGCATCATGAGCAAGGTGACCGTAATAACGAGTGGCGCCGAGCCAATCCTGCTGCCGCAGACCGGATTCGGCGCCTCGCTCCGCCGCATCGGCGCGCTGGTCAAGCGCTATATCTATCTGCTGCGCAGTTCCGGCGTGCGGCTGGTCGAGCTGATCTATTGGCCGTTCCTGCAGATGCTGACCTGGGGCTTCCTCCAGAAATATCTGGCCGGGACCACCAGCCCCCTCGCGCAGGCCGCCGGCGTGCTGATCGGCTCGGTGCTGCTGTGGGACATTCTGTTCCGCTCCAAGATCGGCTTCTCCACGACCTTCATCGAGGAGATGTGGTCGCGCAATCTCGGCAATCTGCTGACGAGCCCGTTGCGTCCTTTCGAGCTGGTCGCGGCATTGAGCCTATGGAGCGTGATCCGGCTCGGCGTCAGCATGGTGCCCGTCGCCATCGCCGCCTATTTCATCTTCGGCTTCAACCTGCTCGATCTCGGCCTGCCGCTGGTCGCCTTCTTTGCCGTGCTCGTGCTGACGAGCTGGTCGCTCGGACTGATCTCCGCCGGCGTCATCCTGCGTTATGGGCTCGGCGCCGAGGAGCTGGCCTGGTCGCTCGCCTTCCTGCTGTTGCCGCTCTGCTGCGTCTATTATCCGGTTTCGGTGCTGCCGGACTGGTTGCAGGTGATTGCCTTGGCGTTGCCGCCGACGCATGTGTTCGAAGGCATGCGCTCGATCCTTCTGCACAACACCTTCGACGTGAAGGAGTTGTGGTGGGCGGCCGGACTTAACGTCGTATACCTTGTCGCGGGCTATCTGACTTTCAGTTGGTTCCTGGGCAGCGCACGTGAAAACGGCACGCTGGTGCAATTGGGTGAATAGATGAGCAGCCGCCTCCTGACCGTGATCGTCGCCGGCTTCCTCATGGGGGCGCTCGGCGGCGCTGCCCTGCTCGCGCTGAGCCAAGGCGCGCAAGGACCGGCGGTGCAGATGAGCGGCAAAGCGCTGATCGGCGGCCCCTTCAGCCTTATCGACCAGACCGGGAAGACGGTGACCGACCAGGATTTCCGCGGGCGCTATATGTTGGTCTTCTTCGGCTTCACCCACTGCCCCGATATCTGCCCCGCCGAGCTTCAGGTGATGTCGGCCGCCCTCGACGAACTCGGGCCCAAAGCCGACGAGGTCGTCCCCATATTTATTACCCTCGATCCCGAGCGCGACACGCAAGCGGCGATGGGCGCCTACGTCAAGAATTTCGGACAACGCTTCGTCGGTCTCACCGGCTCTCCGGAGCAGATTGCGGCAGTTGCCAAAGCTTATAAGGTCGCCTACGCAAAATTTCAGCAAGACAAGGCAAGCAGCGATTACAGTATCGACCACTCAGCGCTTGTCTATTTCATGGGCAAAGACGGCGAATACATCACCCATTTTGCCTATGGAACGCCAGCCTCGAAAATGACCGAGACTCTCCGCCGCTACATTTAGCCGCGCGGCCGATCAGCAACACTGAAATGTCATCGTTGCGCCGCAACATAGAATCATCATTTGATTCCGCGATGCAGCATCTATGATGAGTCAGCGAGAGAGGTCGAGGCATGCTTTATCACCTATACGAGCTGAACCAGGCCGCCTTGAGCCCTGCGCGGGCTGCGGCGGATGCCTGCCGTCTTCTGTTCCGCAATCCGCTGAATCCCGCCTCCTACACGGCGCGTGGCCGCAGCGCCGCGGCGGCGCGTGAGCTGTTCGAGCGCACCACGCGGCGCTACCGGCGGCCGGTTTGGGGCATCACCGAGACCGAGGTGAAGGGCCGCAAAGTCCCCGTCAGGGAGCGGACCCTGATCACCAAGCCATTTTGCAATCTCGTTCATTTCGAGCGTGAGTTGTCGCGCTGGCGCTTGCGTGACGACCCCAAGGTCCTGGTTGTCGCGCCGCTTGCCGGGCATTTCTCCACGCTGCTCCGCGGCACGGTGCGCGACCTCCTCCCCAATCATGACGTCTATGTCGTCGAATGGCAGGACGCCCGCTTCGTACCGCGCGCCGCCGGGAATTTCGACCTTGACGACTATATCGACTATATCATTGATTTTGTTCAGTGTTTTGGAGGAGACGTGCACGTGATGGCGGTCTGTCAGCCGACTGTCCCCGTGTTTGCGGCGGTCGCCCTGATGGAGGCCGCCAACGACCCCGCCGTGCCCTGCTCGATGATTCTCATGGCCGGGCCGATCGATGCGCGGGAAAGCCCGACGGCGGTCAACCGCTTCGCCGAGGCAAGGTCCATCGACTGGTTCCGGCGCAATGTCATCACCCAGGTTCCCTGGCCGTATCCGGGGGTGATGCGCAACGTCTATCCCGGTTTCCTCCAGCTCAGCGGCTTCATGGGCATGAATTTCGATCGCCACGTCACGGCGCATCGCGAGCTGTTCCATAATCTGATCAGGGGAGACGGCGACTCGGCCGACAAGCATCGCGAGTTTTACGACGAGTTTCTCGCGGTGATGGATCTCTCCGCTGAATACTACTTGCAGACGATCGAGACGGTTTTCCTCGACCACAGACTGCCGAAGGGCACGATGGTGCACCGCAACCGGCTGGTGGAACCGGCCAAGATCCAAAGAGTGGCGTTAATGACGGTGGAAGGCGAGAAGGACGACATTTCGGGAACCGGCCAGACGTTTGCTGCACAAATATTGTGCACTAATCTTGCCGACGCCAAACGGCAGCACCATCTTCAGCCCGGCGTCGGCCATTACGGCGTGTTCAACGGCTCCCGATTCCGGGCCGAAATCGCGCCTAAAATCAACAACTTCGTATCCAAAAACCAGCGCCGTAGAGGGATCCTGGCCAGAGCCTTCGGCCGCGCTGCCTAAAGCAGAGGCGCGCGCTCCCTCAAAAGCCTGTGCTACTGTGTTGGCCGCCGAATCGAGGGGCCGACGGCAGTAGGGAGCGTAACCATGCTTAAGCGCCTTAATCTCGGGCGTGGCGAGACCATCGAGGTCAAGATCCGCGGCCTCAATATTCCCATGGTGCTGAGACGGAGCGCGCGGGCGCGAAGGTTCAGCCTGCAAGTGAGCGAAGCGCGTCGCGGCGCCGTGCTCACCATGCCGCTTTATTCGAGCTTCGCTGACGCCGACGAGTTTCTCTCGCGCCATCTGGATTGGCTGAAGGCGCGCGTCGCCGGATTGTCGGAACCCGTGCCCTTCACGCATGGCGCCGTCATTCCCTTGCGCGGCTACGCCCACGTGCTCCGCTTTGCCGGGTCGGTGCGCAAGCGGGGCGTGGTGTGGATCGAGGCGGCCGAGGATGCGATCGCCGCCCCCGCCTGGCCTGAAGGCGCGCGCGTCGGCATGCGCAGGATGCCGCGCTTATATGTGACGGGCGAGGAAGAGCACGCGCCGCGCCGGCTGCTCGACTGGCTGAAGCGCCAGGCGCATCTCGATCTCAAGACGCGCGTGACGGTCCATGCCAAGCGCCTCGACCTCGAGCCGAAGCGCCTTTATGTGCGTGACCAGACCACGCGCTGGGGGTCATGCTCGACCTCAGGCGCTCTGTCCTTCTCCTGGCGGCTCGTGCTGGCGCCGCCTTTCGTGCTCGATTATCTCGCGGCGCATGAGGTCGCTCATCTCGGCCACATGAATCACGGGCCGCGCTTCTGGGCGTTGGTTGAGCGCAGCATGCCGCGGCATGAGCAGGCGCGCAGCTGGCTGAAGAAGCATGGCGCAAGCCTGCATCGCTATGGTGCTGGCGACATGCCGCACGCTTCGACCGGCACCTCGCCCAAGCGCAGCATCGAATAGCGCGCGGGCGTTCTATTGCCCTGCAAGGATACCGAACACACGGCGGAACAGCGGCTCGCCGTCGTCATTGTCCGGAGCTGAGTTCCGCGCGATCGCATCGACGCGTGGCGCACGTGTGCCCGGCAGCGCGAGCGGCGGCTTGTCGCGATGCGCGTAAGCCATGATCTCATGCCAGAGCTTTGCCGGTAGCGTTCCGCCCGTGACCTTCTTCATGCGCGTGCCGTTGTCGTTACCGATCCACACCCCGCCCACGTAATGCGCCGTGTAGCCGATGAACCAGGCGTCGCGGTAGCTCTGCGTCGTGCCGGTCTTCCCCGCCACGACTTGACCGTCGATCGCGGCCTGCCTGCCGGTGCCGCGCGCCACCGTGGCGTACATCATGTCGTTCATGCCGGCGACATATTGCAACGCCACCACCTGGCCGATGGTCGAGCGCTGCCGCTCATACAGCACCTTGGCGTCGCCGTTGCGCACGCGGGTGATGATATGCGGCAGCACGCCCTGGCCGCCATTGGCGAAGGGCGTGTAGGCGCCGGTCAGCTCGAGCAGCGTCACCTCGGCGGTGCCGAGCGCGATCGAGGGATTGTCGTGCAGCCGCGAATGGATGCCGAGGCGTCGCGCCGTGCGCACCACGCGCCACGGCCCGACCTCCGCCGCGAGCCTTGCCGCCACGGTGTTGATCGATTGCGCCAGAGCGTCGCGCAGGCTGATCTCGCCCTGATAGACGCCGGTATAGTTGCGTGGCGACCAGCCGGCGACCGTGGTCGGCCCGTCATAGGCGACCGAATCCGGCGTATAGCCGCTTTCGAGCGCGGCGAGGAACACGAAGGGCTTGAAGGCCGAGCCCGGCTGGCGGAGCGATTTCAGCGCTCGGTCGAACGGGCTCGTCGAGTAGGAGCGGCCGCCGACCAGAGCCTTGACCCCGCCCATCGGATCGAGCACCACCACGGCGCCTTCGCCCGCGTTGGCATCGCCGCCCTCTTCGTCGAGCAGATGGCGTAGCGCCTGCTGCGAGACGCGCTGGAGCCCGGCATCGATGGTCGTCTCGACGATCAGATCGCCGTCCTGTTCACCGACGAATTCCGGCAGCAGCTCGGCCACGAAATCGACAGGGTAGGGATAGCCGGTGTCGTCGCCCTTGGCCGACAGCCTGAGCGGCTGCTGGCTGGCGTTGCGCGCCTGATCCGGCGAGAGAAAGCCCGCTTCGACCATGTTGGCGAGCACCTCGTCGGCACGCGCGCTGGCGGCCTTCACGCTGCGCGTCGGCGCGTAGCGCGACGGCGCCTTCAGCAGTCCCGCCAGCAGGGCTGCCTGCGACAGCGTGACAAAGCGCGACGACTTGCCGAAATAGCGGCGCGAGGCGGCCTCGACCCCATAGGTGCCGCCGCCGAAATAGACCCGATTGAGATAGAGCTCGAGGATCTCGTCCTTGCTGAAGCGCTGCTCCAGCCAGATCGCGTAGATCACCTCTTCCAGCTTGCGCATCATGGTGCGCTTGGGGCTGAGGAACAGATTCTTGGCGAGCTGCTGGGTGATGGTCGAGCCGCCCTCGACCACGGAGCCGGCCGAGGCATTGCGGAAGGAGGCGCGCACCAGCCCGAGCGGATCGATGCCGAAATGCGCATAGAAGCGCCGGTCCTCGGTGGAGAGCACGGCCTGGACGAGATAAGGCGGCAGCATGTCGAGCCGCACATGCCCGCGGCGCAAGCCTCGCTCGGCGAGCACCGTGCCGTCTTGCGCGAGAATCGTCACATTGGGCGGCCGGTCGTCGAGCGCGGCGATGACGGGATCGGGGACGCTGGCGATGAAATAAATGATCGCCGCGCCGAGCACGATGCCGCCCCAGATCGACGCGAGCAGGGAGAAGCGGATGCCGCGATAGAGCCAGGGATGGCGAATGACCCAGCGCTTGAGACGATTGGGGCGACGCCGCTTGCGCCGCGCCGGCCCGACCGCCCGCCGCGCGCCGAAATTCGGCTCGCTCCGGCGATGGATCTTCGGCCCGGGCTTTGCGCTACGC
>JBAUOI010000007.1:0-1858 GCA_049579665.1 Methyloceanibacter sp. | reverse complement strand
GATAAACCTGATCATTTCGTCACTCCTTGTGAACTCGAGAACATCTTAGGCTGGCTTAGGTCTGGCAGCACTTTCGCTCATAATTTTGGGCAGGCACTTCCGATCATGGAGTCCAAAGCTGCTTTGGCCTCATCCATCGTGGCGTATTTGCCCAACTCTTTGTATCTAACCTTCTGGGTCGAAGACAGTTCGTTACCGGGCATGACCGAGCATTGCTTGGTCGTATTGTCGAGCACGACGTAAAACACCTCAGCTTGAGCCAGAATGGTTTGAGGGGCACAGAGAATAAACGCGGCAGCGATAAGATATTTCCTCATGGTGTTCTCCATTGAAGCCGGATCAAATTGGCGAAGGCGATAGCTGTACCGCAATGACGGGAGGAGCATCAGTGGACCAAAGTATGGGGCCAACCATATCTCAGTACACTGTTGCGCCTTCGACCTCGGCGCTATGAATGTAACCGGGTGACGAAGGATTTATCGGTAGACCCCCGTTACCGCGAAATGTCATCCTCTGGGCGACGCCGGTATTCCCCCCGGCTCCCCTCAATCTAGCCATCAAAGATCAAGCCGAAGGTAGATGCAGTTTACGCTTGGCTACCGGGGTCGCTATGTTAGCCCCACGACCATCAAGGCGGATTGGAGGTTGAAACTTCAATCAGATGACAGGCCTGCAGGTAACAGCGGAGGACGACATGCGACGCGCAGGTAAGAAGTTCACGAGAAGCGCAACAACGTGGGTATTCATTCTTGCCATGGCGGCGATGGCAGGCACGACGAGCATTTCGGCTGCTCATGCCGATGAAGCGCAAGCCAAGAGCTTGTTCAAGACTATGTCTGATTACCTCGCTGCGCAGAAGGCAATATCGTTTGCATATGACTCGACTCTTGAGGTCGTCACCGACCAAGAGCAGAAGTTGGGGCTGGCAAGTTCTGGTACGTTGACCCTCAATCGGCCTGACAAGCTTCACGCCACACGCACGGGCGGATTTGCGAATGTCGAAATGGTCTATGACGGGAAGACGTTGACGATGCTTGGCAAGAATGCCAACGCGGTCGCCAAAGCCGAGGAGCCCGGCACCATCGACCAACTCGTCGATGTATTGCGGAAAAAGTACGACAGGCCGGTGCCGGCCGCAGATTTGCTCATGTCGAATCCCTATAGTGAGCTAATGCCCTTGGTGGTGGATGCGAAGGATCTTGGAAGCGGCGTGATCCGCGGCGTCGAATGCGACCATCTCGCTTTCAGAACTGAGGAGGTGGACTGGCAGATCTGGATCGCCCAGGGAGACCGTCCCTATCCCTGCCGCTATGTCATCACCAGTTCCAAGATCAAGGGGTCCCCGCAATACACCATCGATGTCCGGGACTGGAAAGCTGGCGATGAAGTTGCGTCCGACGGTTTCAGCTTGGCGATCCCGGAGGGTGCAAAGGAACTCAAGCCAGGCGATGTTCCGGACTTTGATGAGTTACCCGCTTTGTTCGCGAAAAAAGGAGCACAATGACCATGTTGAAGCGCATAGGGGTTATCTTACTGGTCGCAATCGGTGGCGCGTCTTGCCTTGAGTTCGGCGAGCAACTGTCGATTCCAGGCGTTTATGGAGTCGTCTCTAGTGCCGAGGCCACAGTTGGCCGCCCCCTGACGCCGGTTAGCGTCGCGGGTGTCGCGCGGAGGACAGCACGGCGCAACTAAGCGTCGAAGCCCGCCTAAGGCTTAGCTTTAATCGGAAGATTGTCTACGCTGGGATGGCGAACCCCAACGATCAGGATGTGCGAGCCGGCACCCTTTGTTGAAGACCGGACGTCGCGACTTCCATATCCGCTTGTGGCACTTAGCGGACTTTTAGACGCTCCAATGC
>JBAUOI010000006.1:0-1870 GCA_049579665.1 Methyloceanibacter sp. | reverse complement strand
CGTCGTCCCTACCACAAAGGAGAAATAGAGAAAGTCGAGATAGTCCGGCGTGCTGTCATCCGGGAAATCCAGCCCGCCGCCCTGACCCTTCGCCCCGGTGCGGCCCTCACTATGAAATTCATGCGCGGCGTAGATCGCGAACACGGTATGGATCAGCAGCCACGACAGGAAAATAGTTGAGATCGACAGGCTGATGCTGATCGTGCGGTCGATGCCGTGCTCGCTCTTGATCGCCATGAGCTGAACGAACAGCGCCAGCATGGTGAAGATCGAGCCGAAGATGACGACGACGAGAACGACAATACGACTCTCCCGCTCGATGCCCGCCTCGCGTTTGATGCCTTCGATCTCCGCACGCGCCATCTTGATGGCGACGAGAATGAGATAGAGCCAGCCGCCTGCGTTCCAGCCGGCGAGGATGCGCGGCACCAAGTCCCCGATAGGCATGAAGAAGAAGACCGCGACGCCAACGGCGAGGGCGATGATAAAGCGGATCTGCGCGCGGGCATGCCGCGTGATCCACGTCCACGCGGATAGCTCGTGTTCTCGTGGCTTGGTCGCTTTCCCGGGCTGTGCCAATCAAGTCTCCAGGTCAGCTTTTGCGGTCTGCGGCGAATCGCACGGTTTCAAGCAAGGTCTTAGCCCGCTCGCCGAACGGTGCAAGGGCCGACTCGGCCTCTTGCAGCAGAGTCCACAGCCGCTCCTTCGCCGCTTCAACCCCGAGCAGGGCGACGAGAGTGGCCTTGCCGCGCGTTTCATCCTTGGCCACAGCCTTGCCGAGGGCCGCCGCGTCGCCTTGCGTATCGAGCAGATCGTCGGCGAGCTGGAAAGCCTGACCGAAGGCCGACGCATACCGCGCCAGCGCGGCACGTTCGGACGGCTGCGCGCGGCCGAGCACGGCGCCAGCCTCGCAGGCGAAGCGGAACAGAGCGCCGGTTTTCAGCGCCTGCATCTGCGCGATTTCGTGCGCGCTGAAACCTTGTCGTTCCGGGCTGAGATCGAGCGCCTGACCGAGCGCCATGCCGTGCCAGCCGCCGGCCTTGGCCAGTAGCAGGACAAGCTCGGCGCGAATGGCAGGATCGGGGTGCGTCTCGGGATCGCTCAAGATCTCGAAGGCCAGCGTCAGCAGGGCATCGCCGGCAAGGATGGCGGTCGCCTCGTCGAAGGCGATATGCAGCGTGGGACGGCCGCGGCGGACGGCGTCGTCGTCCATCGACGGCAGATCGTCATGCACCAGGGAGTAGCAATGCACGCATTCGAGCGCACAAGAGGCGGAAAGGGCATCTTTTTCCGCAATGCCAAACATTCGCGCCGATTCGATGAGAAGAAACGGGCGCAACCGCTTGCCACCCCCAAGCGCGGCATAGCGCATGGCCTCGCCGAGCCCGGATTCCCGCGGGGCTTCGCCGCGCGTTTGGGTAAGCAGGCGGTCGAGCCGTGCCTCGACGGCTTGAGCCACGCGTTCGAGCTCTGCGAGAAAGGCCATCTTGGGGAAAGCGCGAAAATAGCGGCTCTTTGCCGCAAAAGACTCGGTAAGGCTTACCCTAATACGACGTTGCTCAAGGCGGCAACCCGGAGGTACAAGGCGGCTTATGGCAATTCAGGCGGTGTCAGGCGAGCGCACGAGAAAGCGCAGCAGACGGCACCATAGGCATCCTTGGCTTAGGCGCCTCGCGCGTTTTCTGGTCTGCGTCGCAGCCCTCGTTCTCCTCTCTATCGTCGTGTTTCGCTTCGTCAATCCGCCGGTCACGCCGGTGATGCTGGTGGAGAAGCTGAAAGGCAACACGCTCAGGCGCGATTGGGTGCCGTTGCAAGATATCTCGCCGCAGCTGCCGCTGGCGGTGATCGCGAGCGAAGACGGCCGCTTTTG
>JBAUOI010000005.1:0-2689 GCA_049579665.1 Methyloceanibacter sp. | reverse complement strand
GCCAAGGCCGCCGACTGGCATATCTGCCCGCGTCCCGGCACCGACGGCGCGCTGGCGATGGGCCTCATCAACTCGATCATCGAACAGGGCGTGGTCGATCGGGACTATGTCGATCAGCACACCTACGGCTTCGAGGAGCTCAAGGCGCGCGCGGCCGAGCTCACCCCCGACTACGTCGAGAGGATCACCGGCGTCAAAGCGGCGGACATCAGGACTTTCGCCAAGGAATTCGCCACCACTCAGCCATCCGTCATCCGCCTCGGCGTAGCGCTCGAGCGTCACGCGGGCGGCGGGCAGGCGATCCGCGCGGTGTGCGCGCTGCCGGCGCTCGTCGGATCCTGGAAACGTGTCGGCGGCGGTCTGTTGCAGATGCCGCTCTGGGACTTCCCGGTGGATTGGATGAAGGTCTCGCGCGGCGATTGGATCAAGCCTGGCACGCGGGCGATCAACAATCTCAAGCTCGGCGCGGCGCTGACCGGCGAGATGAAGCTCGATCCGCCGCTGAAGAGCCTGTTCGTGTTCTGCACCAACCCGGTCAGCCAGGCGCCCGAGACCAACAAGATCGTCAAGGGATTGCAGCGCGAGGATTTGTTCACGGTCGTCGCCGAGCATTTCCTCACCGACACGGCGAAATATGCCGACATCGTGCTCCCCAACGCCATGGCCGGCGAGGCCGAGGACATGATGTGGTCGTGGGGGCATTTCTATTTCACCTATAACCAAAAGGCGACCGAGCCTCCCGGCGAGTGCAAGCCGACCAGCGACATGTGGCGATTGCTGGCGAAGGAGATGGGTTTCGACGATCCGGTCTTCCAAATGACCGACAGCGAGCTCGCCGCGCATTACATCAATTGGGACGATCCCAAGATGGGCGGCGTCGACATGGCGTATTTCAAGCAGCACGGCTATTACAAGATTGATGTCGGCTCGGCCGACACGCGCGCCCCGCACCGCGACGGCAAGTTCCCGACGCCGTCGGGCAAGGTCGAGTTCCTGCTGCACGACGCCAAGAATTTCGTCGCCGGGCCGTTCCGCGCCATGTACGAGGGCGACCAGGACGGCTCAGCCGTCGATCCGCTGCCGGGCTACGTTCCGAACCGCGAAGCTCCGGAGACCAACCCGGAGCGCGCCAGACTCTACGCGCTCAACATCATCTCGCCGAAGAGCCACGGCTTCCTGAATTCCTGCTACGCCAACGAGAAGCACAAGATCAAAGGTCAGGGCGAGCAGTTCGTGTTGATTTCACCGGCCGACGCGGCCAAGCGGAACATTCGGGAAGGCGATCCCGTGCGGGTCTATAACGATCGCGGCGATTTCGAAGGCGTGGCCAAGGTCACTGACGACGTCAACCCCGGCATTGTCGTGGCGACGCTCGGCTATTGGCGCAGCCTCAACCGCTCGGACGGCTCGGTGAACTCGATCGCGTCGGACGCGCATTGCGGGCTCGGCCGCGCGCCGACCTTCTCCGACAATCTGGTCGAGGTGAGCCGCGTCAACTGACGTAAGGCGGCTATTCGGCGGCTCGCACCGCGCCTTTCGGTTTCACCTCTTGGATGACGGTGAAGCCTTCGAACTCGGGATGGTCGAGATAGAGCGGCTTGTTGCCACCGGCGCCGGCATGCGCCTTGCGGAACGCCTCGGAGCGCGTCCAATCGAGAAACGCTTCCTCCGAGCCCCACAGCGTGTGCGAGGAATAGAGCACATGATCGTCGCGCTCGGGTCCCTTCAAGAGATGGAAGGCGATGAAGCCGGGCACGCCGTCGAGATGGCTGTCGCGCTTCAGCCAGACCTGCTCGAAGTCATGCTCGGCGCCTTTGCGCACTTTGAAGCGATTCATAGCAATGAACATACTTTCGTTCCTTCGTTACAGCCTGCAAGATAGCGCAGAAAGACCGGTGTTTCAGGCTATTCTCGTCTTAGGGTTCCTGAGCCGGTCAGCGACAATTGACCGCCGTCAATAAACCGATAGGCAACCTGTTCCTATATACGCACGTGGTACCTGAGCCCCCCAAGGAGACCTCCCATGGACAAGACTGTGAAGGAGCGCCGCAAGGCCCCGCTGACCACGCCGACCGATCTCGGCGACAATGCCCGCCGCGACATCACCGGCGCACTGAATGCGCTGCTTGCCGATGTGTTCGCTCTCTACCTCAAGACCAAGAATTTTCATTGGCATGTGAGCGGGCCGCATTTCCGCGACTATCACCTTTTGTTCGACGAGCAGGCCGACCAGATCTTCGCCATCACCGACGATATCGCCGAGCGGGTGCGCAAGGTGGGCGGTACCACACTGCGTTCGATCGGCAACATCGCGCGGCTCCAGCGCATCCCCGACAACGATGCCGACTATGTCGATCCGCTCGACATGCTGGCCGAGCTCAGGTCGGACAACCAGGCGCTGATCGCGAGCCTGCGCGAGGCGCATGAGCTTTGCGACGAGGAGAACGACGTGGCGACCACCAGCCTGATCGAGGTGTGGATCGACCAGGCCGAACGGCGCGTGTGGTTCCTCTACGAGGCAAGCCGCCGGGGCGACGCCACTGGCCATTAGGCTCGGGCAGAGACCGAACTCCGCTTGCGTCGGGAACTTGTTTCCGCGTATTGGCTTTTATCTCGATGTCGCGGCCTAACCAGCCGCGGACCCCGCCTATAAACCGGAGCAGCGCCATGCGTAATCATCTCATGGCCG
>JBAUOI010000004.1:0-4087 GCA_049579665.1 Methyloceanibacter sp. | reverse complement strand
ACGACATCATGCGCGCTTATTCGCGCGGTTGTGAGAACCACGCCAACGACCCGGCCATGCAGGCCGTGACCGGCGCCAAGGCGCGGCTCACGGTGATGACCATCCTGCCAAGCCGTGAAGCCTTGTTCGAGCAATTCCTCAGCCGCGCGCGCTCGGGCGAATATGAGGAGTGGTGGGACAAGCGCGAGACGGTGCGGCGCGTGAAACGCAAGCTGCGCGGCGGCTTGCTCAAGCTTTTCCGCAGGCCTCCCAAATTCCTGAAAGAGGGTCACCTCACGCTGCTCAGCGTCTACGCCTCCGACGAGCGGCTCGCGAAATGGACGAAAGGCTGGGAGGATTTTCTCGAAGGCGTGCGCCAGAGCCGGAGCGATGTGCGGCTCATTTATGTGGCGCCCGACGAGGCGCGTGATGGATATCCATACTTCCGCTTGCTGCGCAGTGTGTGAACTGAATTTGAGGGGGAACCAGTCATGGCAGCCGAACTCACCGAGATCGTCCAAACCTATCCCGAGCGGCAGCGTCGCCGCTCGCTCGGCAGCAGGATCAGACGGGTGTTGCGCGGAGCGCGGTGGCGGCTTGCGCTCGGCCTGATCGGCGCCGCGTTCCGCGTCGCCAAGGCGGGGGGCAGAACTTATCAGCCGGTCGAGATCGGCGGCAAGCGTTTCGCCAATGTGAGGGACACCGACGAGCGCTGGCGGGCGGTCTCGCAAGTGCTGCGCGACTACGATGCGCGGAACGTGCTGGACATCGGCTGCGCCGAAGGTTGGTTCGTGCGTCGCGCCGCCGCCGATTGCAACCGCTTCGCCATCGGTATCGAGGCGACCGACACCGCGATCGTGGGGGAGCTGGCGCGGCTGCATGATCGCGTTCAGCGCGCGGCGACGGTCAGGGCTTTCATGACGCCGGAAGCAATCCGCTCATTGCCGCAATTCGACGCCGTGTTTTGTCTTTCGGTGCTGCACCACGTCATCCGTGCCTTTGGCATCGCCGCTGCCGAGCAATTCTTAAGGGCGCTGGCCACGCGGGTCAGCAAGGTTCTGGTCTTCGAGATCGGCACCGCCGACGAAAGCTCCTGGACGCCGTTCCTGCCTGAGGCGAGCCAGGGGCAAGCGGGGCAGGAGAGTTTCGTCAGGGAGTTGTTGCAGCGCTGCGGCTTTCGCAATGTGCGGGTGATCGCCGAGAGCCCCGCCTATCATCGCGAGGTGCAGCGGCTCTTGTTTGTTGCCGAGCCGGCGCACGTCGCGCGAGAGGATCTGCGGGAAAGCCTTCAGGTCGCCTAGCTTCGCGCCTTGGCGAGAAATAGGGCGAGGTCCTCGAGGATCGCGCCAAAATGGATCTCGGGGATTTGCAGCGCGGCGGCGATGTCCTTCAGCTTCTTGCGTTCTTCCCCGGCGATGCGGTCGTCGGCGAGCAGCACGAGATAGGCGGCGCGGATCATCTCTTCCTTGGTGTCGAGATCGAGGATCTTGGCGGCCGCCGCAAATTCGGCGATCAGGTCGCCCTTGGCCGCTTCGGCGGCTCGCGCCACCGCATCGGCGGTAATCGCACGGCCTGATTGGTCCAGAAAGATCTGCTGGATGAGGCCGGTTTCGCGCTCATCGATTTGGCCGTCAGATCCCGCGACCGCCACCATGGCCTTGAGGATCCAGTCGGCTCCGTCGGTTTCCGGCTTGTCCACTTTGTGCTCCTCGCGCTTTCCGCTCGCTACCGGCGATTGTGCTGGCCCCGGACGCGTTTGCCAAGCCACGCCGGCGGTGAGCCTTACCAGAAAGGAAGCTTTGAACCGTCCCGCAAGGGTGCGCTATGACGCGGGGCCACTTCGCTCCGCCCAAGGCCCGGGATGACAGAACCGCCGCTGAAAGTCATTTTTCTCGCCGATACACGGCCCGGGCACTACCACCTCGCACAAGGGGTGATTGCGGCGCTGGCGCGGCTTCGGCCCGTCGACGTCACCCGTGTCGAGGTGAAGCGCAAATGGATCGTGCCGACGCGCTGGCTCCGACGCCGCATCACCGCCAAGAGCTTCTTCCCGCCGCGCATGTTGCGCATGGCCTATCGAATCGACGCCTATGCTCTGCCCAAGGCCGATCTGGTGGTCTCGGCCGGCGGCGAGACGCATATGCCGAATATCTGCGTCTCGCGCTTTCTTGGGATTCCCAGCATCTTTTGCGGCTCGCTCATGCGCGGTCTGGGCCCTGAGAATTTCAGCCTGATCGTCTCCTCCTATGACCGGGACGCGGCGAACGACCGCTATCTTGTGACGCTTAAGCCGTCGTCGATCGATCCGGATGCACTCGGACGACCAGCCACGGTGCCGCGCTACGGGCCGGATTTGCATCCGAAGCTCGCCGGGCTCCTGATCGGTGGCAATGCGGGGCCGTTCCGCTACCGCCGCCAGGAATGGGACCGGCTGCTCGGCTTCATCGCCGAGGTCTCCAAGGCCTGGGGTACGCGCTGGCTGATCTCGACCTCGCGCCGGACGCCGGACAATGTCGCCGACAAGCTCGCCGCGCTCGCCAACGACAAGAACGTCGTCGCGCAGTTCATCGATTTTCGCAGCGCCGGGCCCGGCACTTTGCCGCAAATCTTCGCCAAGGCCGAGATCATCGTCTGCACCGAGGATTCGAGCACGATGATCTCGGAGTCCGTCTCGGCCCGGCTGCCGGTGGTCGGCGTGGCACCCCGCGCGCACAGATTCACCGACGAGGAGCGGAGCTATCGCAGCTTTCTCATCGGCAATTGCTGGTGCCGCGTCCTGCCCATCGCCGAGCTGAGCCCCGAAATTTTCGCCCGAGCGCTCTCGGAGATCGAGCCGATCAAAGAGAACCCGCTCGATTCACTCGCCGCCAAGCTGAAGCAGCGCCTACCCGCGCTATTCTGATGTCCCTCAACGATGCTGCGAAACCTTGACAGCGGATAGCAGAAGGATGGCCGCAAGCAACGGCAGCAATATGCCTGCCGGCACAATTCCTAGGAGCGTCCCGCCAATGAAGCTCCCGGTGAGCGAGCCGAGCGCCATGATGAAAGCGAACGCACGATTATGGAGCAACACCGCAAAGCTACCGTCACGGCTGTAGCGGGTGAGGCCTACGACCATTGTTGGTAGGCTAACGGCCAGGGAGAGACTGCCGGCAAGTTTGATCTCGACACCGAACAGCAGAACCAATGTCGGGATCAGAAGTTCGCCTCCCGCAACGCCGAGGAGAGAGGCCACCGCGCCGATTGCGAAGCCCGCGACAACGCCAACGGCCACCTGCACAGGCCCCTCAAACAGAGGCCGTCCAGTTCCAATCCCATCGTGACCAACCAAGAGCACGGCGGCTATCCCAACCAATAGAATTGCGATTACGCGGTAGAGAGTCTTCGATCTCATCCGTGTCGCCCAGTCGGCCCCGAACCACGCTCCCGCAAGGCTGCCCATCAGTAGATTCAAAATCACGGTCCAATGCGCCGCGACGACATCTAGCGGCACCGTCGCCGCCCGGAAAGGTAGCGCCGACGCGACGACCACCAGACTTATCGCCTTATTCAAGATGACCGCTTCAAGGGCGCCGAACTGGAATGCGCCGATGAGCAGGGGCAGCCGGAACTCCGCCCCGCCAAGTCCGATCAATCCCCCAAGCGTGCCGATTAGACCCCCGCTGCCGAAGGCGGCCGTTAGCCTACATGCCTGCGGGCCCTTATCCGTTGCCGTCATAAGTTTACCTACATAAGTGAGATAGGGCAGTGGGACGATGGCTGGACTAGCTATGCCAGAACTGTTTTGAATCATTGAGTCGCATCTGCCTATTGGGCTAGAAGCGGACCCAACGTCTTTCCAAAAATCCGAGGAGCACCGGCACGCGCATGGCCACGCCCCAATATGTCTATGTCATGAACAAGTTGTCCAAGACCTATGCCGGCGGCAAGCAGGTCTTGAAGGACGTAACGCTCGCTTTCCTGCCCGGCGCCAAGATCGGCGTGGTGGGAGTCAACGGCGCCGGTAAGTCGACACTGCTCCGCATCATGGCCGGCCAGGAGACCGAGTTCGTCGGCGAGGCCTGGGCCGCCGACGGCGTCAGCGTCGGCTATCTGCCGCAGGAGCCCG
>JBAUOI010000003.1:0-5754 GCA_049579665.1 Methyloceanibacter sp. | reverse complement strand
TTCCTATACTGGCGCCAAGCTTGGGTCGACTGTCACTCTCCCCTAATGACCACGGGCCTTTCGGCCAAGACAGAGGACGAACAACGTGCCGTTACTTCCGCGAATTCTGCTCCCATAACACACTCGTCAGGAGCCAGCGATACGCCCCGCGGGGGTCTGCCTCAGCGTTCAAACCCTGTGCTTATGGGCGCAGGCCAGCCCCGAAAATCAAGGCCCGCGCGGTGGTTGCACGTCTTCAGCATGAATTGGCGAGGGGGCTCCCGCCTGTCAAGGCCGCGACGCCGGCTCGAAAATATTTTCTTGGCTCCGATCTCGCTCATTACAGTCGAAACGATGCAAGAATGAGGCCGCATGCCCTAATTGGGTGGTTCGGAGCGGCGGCCTCTCTGGCCGCCGATATTGGCGTTCTTGAGCCGGGCAACAGTCTCCTGGAAGCGTTTTTTGGCGTCGCGGTCGCCGGCATCGTCCGCTTCATGTTGGCTGCCGACGCTCGCCACTTGCTGCTGGAGCACGGCGAAGCGCTCGAATTCGGCCTCCGTCATTTCGGCCAGGTGGTCGGCGCCTTCCTGTAGCTCGCGGTTGAGGCTCGGCAGCGCGCGGAAGCGATAAATGAGGTCGGCGAATTGCTCGGAAACCTCGTGCTCCGGGGTTTCCGGCTGAATGAAGGCCACGCGCTTGAAAGCGCTCTCCCGGCACAGCTCGGCGTAAAGCTTGCCCGGGCTGCTGCCCTCAAGCCGCTCGGTCAGGCGCTCGCGCGTCACATGCGTGTCCTCGTAGATGATGCCGGTCACGGCGTGGAGCAGCGCTGCGAGCTTCTTGTCCCTGATCTCGAGGCTTGCCACCTCGTCGGCGAAGCGGTCGAGCAGCCAAGGGTGATTGACCAGGGCGATGATCATGACGGTGACGAAGCCGCGCGCCGATGGGATGGGTGTTGATCCCGCCCTGCCCGTGGGCCGCGTGCCGGCATTTGGCGGCAGCTTGCCGCGTGAAGCGCCCTGCTCGCGCCACAGATTGAACAGCCGGTTCTTCACCTCGCGGCGATAGTGATCCTTGACCCGTGCATTGCCGATCTCGGCGAGCAGCTTCTCCAGCGCCTCCTCGAAGGCGGCGCGGCGCTCGGGCGTGTCGATCGCGTTCGTCTTCAGCTCCCGCTGCCACAGCACGTCGATCAGCGGCCGCGCGCCGGCAAGAATCTCGGCGAGAGCGCGGGCGCCTTTGCTGCGCACGAGATCGTCAGGGTCCGAGCCTTGCGGCAGAAAGGCAAAACGGAAGGAACGACCCTCGCGCAAATTGGGCAGCATGCGGTCGATGGCGCGCGCCGCGGCGGCTTCCCCTGCCCTGTCGCCGTCGAAGCAGACGATCGGCTCAGGCGCGAGCTGCCACAGAAGCTCCATCTGGCGCTCGGTGAAGGCGGTGCCCAGCGTGGCGACGGCATGGGCGAAACCGGCCTGATTGAGCGCGATCACGTCCATATAGCCTTCGACCACCACCAGCTCGTCCTTGTCGAAAGCCGCTTGGCGCGCGCGCGCGAAATTGTACAGCGAGGAGCCTTTGTCGAAGAGCCTGGTCTCCGGCGAGTTGAGATATTTCGGCTCGGCGTCCGGATCGAGCGCGCGGGCGCCGAAGGCGATGACGCGCGACTTGGCGTCGAGGATGGGGATGGTGAGCCGGTTGCGGAAGCGATCGTAAGTCGGCCGCCCGTCATCCGGCTTGATGACAAGGCCCGTGTCGAGCAGCTGCGCCTCGGTGAAACCCTTTTTCAGCAGCGCGGTCTTAAGCGCGTCCTTGGCGTTCGGCGCAAAGCCGATGCGGAACTCTTTCAGCGTCTCGCGGCTGAGCCCGCGCCGCTCGGCATAAAGCAGCGCATCGCGCCCGTCGCGCTCGGTCAGCGCATGCTCGAAGAGTTGCGCCGCAGCCTCCAGCGCATCGAACAGGCCGAGCCGCTCTTTCGCCGTACGCTCATATTGCGGGTCGGGCTTCGGCATCTCCACGCCGGCATCGCCGGCGAGCTTCTCCACCGCCTCGGGGAAGCTCAAGCCCTCGGTCTCCATGACGAAGCTGAAGATGTCGCCATGCTTGCCGGAGGAGAAGTCGTGATAGAAGCCCTTCTGGTCGTTGACGGTGAAGGACGGCGTCTTCTCCTTGTTGAACGGCGAGAGGCCCTTCCACTCGCGCCCCGCACGTTTCAGCGGCACGCGGCGCGAGACCACCTGCGAAACAGGCAGCCGGGCGCGGATCTCATCCAAGAACGAATCGGAGAACTTCATTGGTGCGACAGTGGGGCTTCAAGGGTGACGGCGCGCCTCGCGATTCGCAATCATCACCATTATCCACCGATTTCGAACAAATGAGGAACTCCTCGCGAAGGATGCGCTGCCAACAGAAGGACCGCGCGAAGAAAAAGCCGGGCGGACCCGGCCTTTTCTCGTCGCTGGCACCGATCGCCTATGGCTGCGGCGTGCAGCTTCCAAACTGGGAGAAGGTCTTGCCCAGTTGGGCGATCGACATGGACATCTGACCCGTATCCTTGGCCACGACCGCGGTCCAGGTCAGGAGGCCGTGCCTGCCGTGGAGGATGAGTACCTTTGGGTCCTCATAGACATCCCCGGGACTAAATAACCCCTGCCCGCCGAACAGCCCCGAGAACAACGCCTTCTCTTTGACATTCAAAGTGACGAAGGGCGGGAGATCGGCCTGCGCCGCCGAGACCCGCTGACAGCCGGCAATGGCCGTGCATTCGAAAATCTCGGCGACCGAACAGGCGTAACCAGGGTCCGCCGAGGCCTGCGTGGGCAAGAAACAAAGAGCAGCAAAGAGCGCTCGCAGCGTGAACTTCGAAACTACCATCCCGTACCCCTATGTTTGACATACACGATAGGGGCAACATGCTGCGGCACTTGTCGCCGCGCCAGAACAAAATGACGCTGAAAGCAAAAGAAAGCCGGGCGGAGCGTTTCGCCCCGCCCGGCTCATTTCCTGTCTATTGCCGGCTAATTGCTGCCGGTCGTTCCCGTCTTGATCAGCTCGGCCGGAGCCACGACGGTGAGGGTCGAGGCGTCGGCGCCGCAGAGCAGATTCATCGACTCGCGTCCGCCGTGGTCGAACTCAACCATCTCGCCCGGGCGTAGGCTCACCCTGACACGCGATGACGCATAAGGCGCATCGGCGCCGGCATCTTTCCAGATGACCGCATTCACGGCGCAGGAGCCACGCTCCGGCAGGAAGAACGCGATAACGCGCTGCCCGCCCATGCTGGCAAGTATGGGCTCGCTCGGTCCGACGGGGCCGAAATTGGTCGGCGCCTGATCGGCGCGCGCGGGCGTGACCGCAACCGCGAGCGCAAGAGACGCGCCGAGCGCGGCGGGCCTCAGGAGAAAACTAAAGAGTGAGAACCGGACCATGACCTGGCCTCCTTTCGGTTTCGACACGGAACCAGTCCGTGCTGCATTGCACCGTTAATAGTGCAGTGCAGTGACAAATCTATGTTGCAGTGCAAGACAAATGACCGCAGGGCAAAACCGAACGCGCGATTGGGATTTCAGATCGTCAGTGCCGGGAGGAAACTGCGCCGTCATTCCCGCGATGGCGGAACCAGTGCCCCACCGGCGATCATCTTCAGGGGTTACTGGATTGCCCGGTGGTCGAGCCGGGCAATGACAAATGAGTAAAGAGGCGGCTTAGCCGAGCTTCGCCTTGACCAGGCCGCTGGCTTTGCCGAAATCCATCTGGCCGGCATAGTTCGCTTTCAGCTCGGCCATCACCTTGCCCATGTCCTTCACGCTTGCGGCGCCGGTCTTGGCGATCGCCTCGGCAATCGCCTTGTCGGTCTCCTGGGCGGAAAGCTGCTTGGGCAGGAACTCGCGGATGATGGCGATCTCCTCGCCCTCCTGCTTGGCAAGCTCGGCGCGGCCGGCATCGGCATAGATCTTCTCCGACTCCTCGCGCTGCTTGATCATCTTGGCGAACAGCTCGAGCAGCTCGGCGTCGGTCGCCTCGCCCTTGCCTGCCGTGCGCGCGGCGATGTCGCGATCCTTGATGGCCGCGCTGACCAGCCTGAGCGTCGAGACGCGGCGCTTGTCTTGTGCCTTGGTGGCAGCCTTCAAGGCGGCGGTGATGGTCTCGCGCATTCTCGTCTCGCCGGAGCTTTTCAGGAAGAAGCTTCCAAAGTAATCGAGCGCCCGCATGCAGGCAAGCGATTTTGCCAGCTTAAGCCATTGTTTTAACAGGCAAATAATTTGATCTGTGGATTGACCCGCAACTCCTCGCGCGGTAAGACGCGCCATCCTTTCGACGCCGAGCACGCTCGCCGCACCCTTGACGTGACCGTGCTCGCACCCAAACTTGCAAACCGGGCGCTCCTGCCGAACTCGCGCCTCTAAGAGAAGATGAACGACACAAATGAAGCGCTGGCCGAAGAGGCCGCAATGTCGCGCGCGCCTGCCGTTTGGACGGTCGAGGCACCGACCGCGCTTCTCGTTCTAGGCGACGGCACGGTGATCGAGGGCAAGGGCGCGGGCGCCACCGGCATCGCCGTGGGCGAAGTCTGCTTCAATACCGCGATGACCGGCTATCAAGAGATCCTGACTGATCCGTCTTACGCCGGGCAGATCATCACCTTTACCTTCCCGCATATCGGCAATGTCGGCACCAATGCTGAAGACATGGAGTCGGGCAGCCTGGCGTCCGGGGGCGTGCGCGGCTGCGTGCTCAGGGCGCCGATCACCAAGCCGTCCAACTATCGCGCCACGCAGGATCTCGACGCCTGGCTCAAGGCGCGCGGCATCATCGCCATCACCGGCGTCGACACGCGCGCGCTCGCCGCGCTGATCCGCGACAAGGGCATGCCGAATGCGGTGATCGCGCATGCGCCCGACGGCAAATTCGATGTCGATGCGCTGAAGCGCGAGGCGGCCGCCTGGCCGGGCATGGTTGGGCTCGACCTCGCCAAGGATGTCACCTGCGGCCAGAGCTACAGCTCGGATGAGACCGACTGGCGCTGGGGCGAAGGTTACGGACGGCAGGAGGCGCCGCGCTTCCATGTCGTCGCTATTGATTACGGGCTGAAGCGCAACATACTGCGCGAGCTGGCGAGCGTGGGCTGCCGGCTCACCATCGTGCCGGCCACGGCGACCGCACAAGAGATCCTGGAGCGGAAGCCCGACGGCGTGTTTCTCTCCAACGGCCCGGGCGATCCGGCGGCGACCGGGGTCTATGCCGTGCCGGAGATCAGGAAGCTCGTGGCGTCGGGGTTGCCGGTGTTCGGCATCTGCCTCGGCCATCAGATGCTGGGGCTCGCGCTCGGCGGCACCACGGCCAAGATGCATCAGGGCCATCACGGCGCGAACCATCCGGTGAAGGACTTCACCACGCATAAGGTCGAGATCACCTCGATGAATCACGGCTTCGCGGTCGACAGCGCGAGCCTGCCGGAAAATGTCGAGGAGACGCATGTCTCTTTGTTCGACGGCTCGAATGCCGGACTGAAGCTGAAAGACCAGCCGGTGTTCTCGGTGCAATACCACCCGGAAGCCTCGCCCGGTCCGCAAGACAGCCACTATCTCTTCACACGCTTCGTCGAGGCGATGGACGCGAGGAAGCGCAAGGGAGAAGAGGCGGCCTGATCCCATGCCGAAACGCACAGATATAAAGTCCATCCTGATCATCGGGGCTGGGCCGATCGTGATCGGCCAGGCCTGCGAGTTCGATTATTCGGGAACGCAAGCCTGCAAGGCCCTGAAGGAAGAGGGCTATCGC
>JBAUOI010000002.1:0-5803 GCA_049579665.1 Methyloceanibacter sp. | reverse complement strand
GATTTCGCGATTGTTTGTTCCGGTAGCGGCAAACTGTCGAATGCGGCCGGTACCGGGAGCGCATCGCCACCCTTGGCAATCAATTCATCGCGGACCTCCTCTGGTGTGCTTGCAAGATATTGGAGCTTACTGCCCAGTATCATGCCCGAGTGCACGCCGTTCTGTAACCTTTCAGGAGGCAGCGGCATGGGGCCCTGCGCTGCCCCAGCGTTAAACCAAACTGGCGAGCCATCCGGCAAAAGCAATTTGCCAAGTGAAGTGAGACTTCCTTCCACGAGCGCGGCGACCTCGGCGGGGGGCTCACGAACCAGCATCATCTGCAACCAGTCAATTCTCGCTTTTGCACCGTTGCTGTTTTCCGTGGAAATGGCCTTTCGTATACGGATCACCGTGTTTGGCGGCAGTCTTCCCTCAGATCCATCTGGCAAGGTCAACTTTATGAATGAATTCGGCGTAGTCACACTCGTGGCCGCTCTTTGCAGCATGCCATTGGCGGCAGATGGCGCTATCTGGCCCGAGGCTGCTGGCGAAGTTGCCGCAAGATAGAGGCACAAAGGCAAGACCCAGCCACAGATGGCAAATAAACGGTTCATGGATATGTGCTCCCAACTAACCCAAGATACGGGATATTCCGAGGGGGCTGCTGCTATCATGCTCTTGCTGCACGACGACGCCAAGCGCGAATACGCTTATGGCCTGCCGAAGGGCTTCCCGACACGAGAGTCGGCATTTTCACCCAGGACTTGTACGACGAGACGAAGAAGGACGGGTGGATCGTCATCAGCATGAAGAACTACTGGAAGCGCATTTTCGGGTTTGATAGCGCTCCTTAAAAATTCAGGACGATATGTCCGCTATGGGTCATAAGCAGACATTGAAATGCTCAGCTGTGATGGATGTCTGTTGTGAGTTCTGAAGCGGACGCGCTTGGCGGGAGTGTGATGAAATGGGCAGAGGTTCCGGTGCGGGAAGCGCCAGGAATACCTTTTGGGTTTCAAATGGACTTTTACGCCCGCACCTCGCGATAAGCCATCGGTATCGCGTGAAAGTGCAACAACTCCCGGGCCCACCACCCTACGCCTTCGGCTTCGGGTGGCAGGCCACCCCACATGTCCACCCAAACAATCTGGGAGGCCTGCCATCCGAAGGCAATTAGGCGTAGGAGTGTCCCCCGAAGCGCCTCTGGTGCGGGGGGGGGCCGTACCCCATGTGGTACGTCTACTTTTTGCAGCTTGCCAACGGATCTAATCTACGTTGGATCGACAGACGACTTGCGCCGTCGATTTGCCTCGCATCAGCGTGACCAGGTCATTCAACCAAATCGAATCTGCCTGCCGCTCTGAAGTCGTATGTTGCTGTGCCAACTGAAAGGCACGCGAGGGAACTCGAACGGTACTTCAAATCGGGCTCGGGCAAGGCGTTCGCGAAGAAGCGCCTTCTTAATCAAAACCCATAGCCCAATAGCGCGATCTCCGGCTCGTACCAGTCCGCCACCAGGCCTTGCGTGTCGGGCGAGTAATAGCTGCGATAGCCTCGGGCCTCGTCCTTGTTCGGCGTGACGTTCACGCGCGGCACGGAGATGCGCTTCTTCGCGCCGGCAAGCTCAAGCGCGCGGTTGAGGTCTTCCTCGAGGCTCTCGTAGCGGCCGACGAAATCGACGGCGAGGCTGCCGTCTAAAGTATAGATCGCATAATTGGACACGAAAGCGCGGCGGCGGTCGGCCATGAAGCGTTCGAAGCTCGGCCGCGCGCGCTTGGTCTTGGTCTTGTAGAGATACCAGGAGACCTGCCGGTCCCATGGATTGCGGTCGAAGGCGAATTTGAAATAGCTGCGCCACACCTCTTCGCCGACATAGTCGCGCACGCGCCACGCCGGCATATGCTCGTAGAAGCCGACGCTCGGATGGTAATAGCGCTCCGGCCGCATCAACAGCTTCCGCCACAGCGGGCGCTTCGGCTTCAACGGATGCTCGATGCGATAATTCTGCGGCGCGCGGCCCTTGCGGTCCTGCTCGCTCTCCTCGCGATAGGGCGTGATGACGTCCTGCGGACCGCACAGCTCCGACAACGCGGCCTCGATCGCCGTGCCGGCCGTCTTCTTGGTCTTGAGGAAGATGAATTTATGCTCGTGCGAGATAATCATGAAACCGGCTTGGCGCTTGAAATCTCAATGGCAGCTTCGGGCATGGTAGGGCGAAACGAAATACCCTGACAGCCCCGGATGCGCCCTCTATACATTGCGTGCTTCCCCGATTTCGCGAACAAATAATGACAGTCGTTGTCTGCATAAAGGCCGGCCCGAAATATCCCGCCGATTACGCCAATAGGCTGTTCCGGGCGGTGCGCCGCAACGGCCACAAAGGCAGGTTCTACTGCCTGACCGACGATGCTTCGGGGCTCGAGCGTGACATCGTAACGCTGCCCGTGAGCCCGCTTTGCGAGGGCTGGTGGCATAAGATCTATCTATTCTCCTGGGATCACGGCATCGACGCGCGGCTGCTCTACATGGACATCGACATGGTGGTCACCGGCTCGCTCGAGGATTTCCTCGGCTATGACGGCGGGTTCGCCACCGGCTCGCGCTTCAATCGCCCCGATCAGATCAACTCCACGATCATGAGCATTCCCGCCGGTTACGGCCGCCAGGTCTGGACCACCTTCATGCGCTATCGCAGCATGGTCATGCGCAGCTTCGGCGGGGATTCGCGCTTTCTCGAATCCATCGTCGGACCGAAGACCAAGCGCTGGCAGGACATGTTTCCGGGACAATTGGTCAGCTATAAGAAGCATGTCAGGGGCGGGCCGCTCCCGGAAGGAGCGCGCCTCGTAAGCTTCCACGGGAAGCCGGACCCCGAAGACGTGGACGACGACTTCGTCAAACGATGCTGGGTCTAGGCGCGCGCCGGTAAAAGGGTCGGGATGTCCATATCGGTAGGTCTTGAGCGCGTCCGCGCCGATAAGCGCCTGCTTATCCTGCCGGCGCTGTTCTTCCTGAGCCCGTTCGTGACCGCCGCCGTGCCGCGGCTCACCTGGCTGTTCCTCGCGCTGATCGCCATCACCTTGGCCGTGCGCGCCTGGCGGCAGGGCGTGGCGTGGCGGACTCTCATTCCGCTCGATGCAATATCGGTTACCGCGGCTCTGCTCGCGCTCTACGTCTCGATCAATGCCATGTGGGCGGCCGATCAGAGCGCGGGCTTTACCAAGGCGGCGCTGCTGTGGGGATTGATCTTGGTCGCGATCGCCGCCGCCAGGGCGACTGCGGCGCTCGACGAGCGGCAATTGCGGCTTGCCGCGCTTGGCTTGGCGGCCGGGGCGGCGCTCGGCGCCGTCTATGTCTTGATCGAGATGCTCACGGACGGCGCCATCACCGTCGCGGCGATGAACGCCATTCCAGCCTTACGGCCTGACAAGGTCAAGCATATCGGCATGTCCCGCCACGGCTATGTGAAGAGGATCTTGCTGTCCGAGCTCAATCAGAATGTCACCATCGTCATGTTGAGCCTGTGGCCCGCGCTCTCGGTCTTGGCTCTGGTCGCGGACCGGCATCGCCGCAGGCTCTTCCTCGGCGTCTTGTTCATCGTCACCGCGCTTGCGGTCCTGCTGTCGCAGCACCAGTCCTCGCAGATCGCCCTGGTGCTATCGCTGGTCGCGTTCCTGCTGGCGTGGAGGGGGCGGACCGCCGTCATCCGGGCTCTCGCGGCGCTCTGGTGCCTGGCCTTCGCGCTGGTCTTGCCGGTCGATTTCGCCGCCTATAACGCCGGCTGGCACATGGCGCCGTGGCTTCCGGATTCGGCGCGGGCCAGGATCATCCTGTGGGAGTACACCGCCGAGCGCGTGCTGGAACATCCTTGGCTCGGCATCGGCGTCGACTCGACACATGTTTTGAACCGAAGGGGACACATCGATCAGCCGCAGGGCTTCGTGTTTCCGCGCTCCTCCGGTGAGCATGCGCATAACCTATTCCTGCAAACCTGGTACGAGCTCGGGCTGATCGGCGCCATCCTGCTGGCGCTTGCCGGCGCGGCGATCGCGTTGCGCATGCTCCGCCTGCCGAAGCAGATGCAGCCCTTTGCCGCCGCGAGCTTCGCGGCATTCTTCGGCATCGCCGCCTTTGCCTGGAGCATCTGGCAGACCTGGTTCATGTGCGCGATCGGCCTGCTGATACTCTATGTCTGTCTTGCCGCACGCGCGCCGCGCGAGGAGGCAAGCCGAAAGCCGGCCACCGCGCATTAGGCTTGGACGGGCGGAGGGTGTTACGTGCAATTGATCCTGCATATCGGCACGCACAAGACCGGCACCAGCGCGGTGCAAGAATGCCTCTACCGCAACGAGCGGAGGCTCGCCGAGCGCGGCATATATTATGCGCACCGGCCCCGCTCGCCGACTCTCAACCAGCTCGCACACCTGATCGCCACGGGACGCAAGGCCGAGGCCCAAGCTCTCCTCGACAACCATTTGGCTAAGGCCCGCGCGGGAGGCGCTACCACGCTGCTGATCAGCGCGGAGTCGTTCTTCGCCATGACCATGTTCTTCTGCAAATTGGAAGGCGAGCTCGTCGAGGATTATTGGGCGGCGGAGTCGCGCGCAATCGAGCTGCTGCAAAGCGTGCTGCCGGCAGACCTGTCAAAACGCGTCGTGGTGTTTTTCCGCCGGCAGGACAAGTTTCTTGAATCCGTTTACGCGCAGACGGTGAGGACGCGGCCGTTGTCGGAATCGTGCGAGCAATTCAGGGACACTGCCGGCGAGGCATTGGATTACGCGCGCTATATGCGGCTGTGGAGCCGCGCCTTCCCGGATTGCGCGGTCTACACCTACGAAGAGACGGCCAACGACGCCGCCCGATTCTTCCTTCGCAATGTGCTCGAGATCGGCGACACCAAGCAATTCGAGGCATTGGATTTGCGGGTCAACACCTCGCTGGCGCGCGACCTCGTCGAGTACAAACGCGAGCTGAACAAGGTAAATTCATTCGTCGACCGGCGCATGAGCAACTTCGTCTGCGCCGAGCTCGAGCGCGTCGTCGCCGATGACGGCCGTTATCACGACTATCTGTCGCCCGACGCCAGGGAGAAGCTGTTGCGCGACGTCGAGCCCAGCAACGCAACGCTCCGCCGCGATTTCGGCATGACGCCGTTTCCGCTTCTCACCGCGCAAAGTGCCGGCGACTGGAAGTCCTACCCCGGTCTTTTGCCCGAGCGAGCGAATGAGCTGCGCGCGCGCCACGACACGATCAAGCGGACTCCGCGTTATCAACTAGAGCGGACCACTCTGCTGCTGCGACAGGTGACGCGGCGGGTCCGCGCCATGTTAGCTTCGACTGACTCGCCCCGCGCGTTGCGAGGGACAAGACGCGACTTTACCCAAACTTCGAAGCCGTCTTAGCGCGTCGTTCGAAATTTATTTGCCGATCCCCCGCAATTTTGGAAGTGAATACCGTGCGAACTCTATCGAATGAGTCTAGTATGTCCGTTCAGTTGACAGGCATCATCGGGGGGATTTGCGATGTCAATCAGCAGCATAGCCATACGTCCGGGCTTCTCCTTCCGGCGCCCGTTGGAGCTGGAGCGCCGCCTCGACGCAGCCGTGGCGAACGCGCTTGAGCATATCTTCATTGCCGGCGCGTCAGGCGCCGGGAAGAGCACCTTCATGCGCGAGTTCGTTGAGGACCGGCTGCCAGGCAATATCGCCGACGATCTCCCAGCCGAGGCCAAGACCTGGAGCCGCACCAGTGGCAATGAGCTGAGCCGCAAGGGGCTGCTCCAGGTTCTTCGCGCCAAGCCGAGAACGCGCGGCCTCGTCCTGCA
>JBAUOI010000001.1:0-2227 GCA_049579665.1 Methyloceanibacter sp. | reverse complement strand
AGGAGATCACCAAGGGCTACGAATACGAGAAGGGCAAATATGTCCTGATCGATCCCAAGGAGATCGACGAGCTCAAATTGGAGTCCAAGCAGACCATCGAGCTGGCCCGTTTCGTCGACGAGGACGCCATCGACCCGCGCTATTACGAGACGCCGTACTACCTCATGCCTGACGGTGATATGGCCGACGAGGGCTATACCATTCTGCAAAAGGCGCTGAAGGACACCGGCAAGATCGGCGTCGGCCAGTTCATCTTGCGCGGCCACGGCAATATCGTCGCCATCAAGCCGTTCGGTAAAGGCCTGATGCTCGAAGTGCTGCGCCACGCCAACGAGGTGCGCGCCGCCGAGCCGCTGTTCAAGGAAATCCCCGAAGTCAAGGTCGACAAGGAAGCGCTCGACCTTGCCAAGGAGCTGATCAAGCGCAAAGCCGGCAAGTTCGATCCCGAGCAATTCAAGGACGAATACAACGAGGCGGTGTGGGAGCTGATCAACGCCAAGATCGAGCATCGCGCGCCGGAGATCGTCGAGGCGGCGCCCGGTGGCGCCAAGGTGATCAACATCATGGACGCGCTGAAGAAGAGCGTGCAGCAGGGGAAGGGCGGCGCGGCCGCCAAGACCGCCGCCAAGCGCGGTGCTGCCGCAGCCAAGTCGAGCAACGGCAAGAAGGCGGCCAAGGGTGCAGCAGCCAGACGGAAGTCCGCCTAAGCCATGGCGCGGGCCGGAAGCCGGGACCTGCTCGCCGAGTACAAGGCGAAGCGCGACTTTGGCAAGACGCCCGAGCCTGGACCGAAGCGTGCCAAGGCCAAGGGCAACAGCTTCGTCATTCAGAAGCATGCCGCGCGGCGCACCCATTTCGATTTCAGGCTCGAGCATGACGGCGTGCTGAAGAGCTGGGCGGTGACCAGGGGCCCGAGCCTCGATCCCGCGCAAAAGCGCCTGGCGGTGATGACCGAGGACCATCCGCTCGAATATGGCGGCTTCGAAGGCGTGATCCCCAAAGGCGAATATGGCGGCGGCCCGGTGATGATCTGGGACGAAGGCACCTGGGAGCCGCTCGGCGACCCCGACGAGGGTCTCGCCAAGGGCGACCTCAAATTCCGCCTGCATGGCCACCGGCTGAACGGCGATTACGTGCTGGTGCGCATGAAGCTGCGCAAAGAGGATCGGGGCCGGCAAAACTGGCTGCTCATCAAGAAGCGCGACGACTATGCCGGCGAGGGCAACGAGCCGACCGAGGAATTCGACACCAGCGTCAAGACCGGCCGGACCATGGACCAGATCCTGAATGGCGACTCCGCCATCTGGACCTCCAACAAGGCTCAAAAAAAAACTCCGGCGCGAGCCAAGCGCGCCGTGGCAACGGCAAAGCCCAAGCGAAAAAACTCGCCCGCGCGCTAATCCCGCCATTCGTTCCGCCTGAGCTTGCCACGCTCGACACCGAGGTGCCGACCGGGCGGACCTGGCTGCATGAAGTGAAGTATGACGGCTACCGCATCATCGCTCGGAAAGCGGGCGACGATATCACCCTGTTCAGCCGGAGCGGGCTCGACTGGACGGTGCGCTTTCCGGCGATCGCGCAGGCGCTGCTCAGTCTGCCGGCGGAGAGCGCACTGATCGACGGCGAGGTCGCCTTCGTGCTGCCCTCGGGCATCAGCGATTTCAAATCGCTGCAAGAGCATATCGACACGCCGAATCCGGCGATCCGCTATTTGGTGTTCGATTTGCTTTCCCTCGACGGCAAAGACTGGCGCAAGAAGCCGCTGAAGGAGCGGCGCGACCAGCTTGCCAAGCTAATATCGGCGAAGGGCGTGTCGGATTATCTCATCTATGCCGACTACGTCGAGGGTTCGGGGCCCGAGTTCTACGCGCAAGCCTGCGCGGCGGGGCTCGAAGGCATCGTCTCGAAGCGGGCCGACCGGCCCTACATCTCCGGCCGCGGCAAGGACTGGCTCAAGATCAAATGCAGCCGCGGCGAGGAATTCGTGATCGGCGGCTATAGCCGTTCCGAGGTGAAGGGCAAGCCCTTCTCCTCGCTCCTACTCGGCACGTTCGAGAACGGCAAGCTTTCCTATTCCGGCAAGGTCGGCACCGGCTTCGATGCCGCGGACTTCGACAGGCTCGGTCGAAAATTCCAGCCGCTCGAGCGCTCAAGCTCGCCCTTCGAGGAGGTGCCGCGCGAAGAGCGCAAAGGCGCGGTGTGGCTCGAGCCGAAACTAGTCGCGCAG